>JAEWQC010000112.1 GCA_023399355.1 Bacillota bacterium
AATTTATACTTTCCGTAAACAATATGCAATGAAAAAAGGTTTTGGGAACTCAGGCTTTTTTCACTTGCATTTCCTTAAGTATTTGTTGCAGACTTGGAATATCCTTTTTCTTTACAATAATATGCAATGAAAAAAGGGGGTGGAAGACAAGAAAATCCGGAGGTTATTATAGCCTCCGGATTTCTATATCTATACACTCAAAATTATTTCTCTTTCTCTTTTTGTTTTACAACAGCTGCTCTTATAAATTCGCGGAAAAGCGGATGCGGTCTGTTGGGCCTTGATTTGAACTCCGGATGGAACTGTACGCCGACATACCAGGGATGATCCTTTAGTTCAACAATCTCCACAAGTCTTTCACTTGGAGACAGCCCTGAAAGTACCAACCCCTGAGCTGCCAGTCTGTCTCTGAATTCATTGTTGAATTCATACCTGTGCCTGTGTCGTTCATAGATCAGTTCATCGTTGTATATCTCATAAGCACGGGTGTTTTCACGGATCTTACACGGGTATATTCCCAGACGCATTGTGCCGCCCATGTCTTCGATGTCTCTCTGCTCGGGCATCAGGTCAATTACAGGGAACCGTGTCGTTTCACTGAATTCGGAACTGTGCGCATTTTCCATCCCGCATACGTTTCTGGCAAATTCAATGACAGCCATCTGCATTCCGAGGCATATGCCAAAGTAGGGCACTTTGTTTTCCCTTGCATATTGGGCAGCCAGAATCTTCCCTTCAATCCCTCTGTCGCCGAATCCACCCGGAACGAGTATTCCATCAGCCCTGAGCAAGTGATTTTTTATATTCTCCCTGTCCAGATGCTCTGAATTGACCCATTTGATTTTTATATCCACATCATTTGCAATACCGCCATGCCTCAGGGATTCGGCAACACTAAGGTACGCATCATGCAATTCCACATACTTGCCGACCAGTGCAATTGTAACACTGTCCTTGAAATTCTTTTGCTTTTCTACCATATCCTTCCATTCGGTCAGATCCGGTTCCCTGCAAACAAGGCCCAGACGCTTGCATACGATATCAGCGAGGCCTTCTTTCTCAAGCATTAACGGTACTTCATAAAGAATCTCGGCATCCATATTCTGAATGACAGAGTTGCCCGGCAAATTACAGAAAAGGCCTATTTTATCCTTCAAATCCTTCGAAAGGTGCTTTTCAGTTCTGCAGACGATGACATCCGGCTGTATGCCTATACTCCTAAGTTCCTTAACACTGTGCTGAGTCGGTTTTGTCTTCAGTTCGCCCGATTTGCCAAGATACGGCACCAGAGTGACGTGGATATACATCACGTTTTCCCTGCCTTTATATGTTCCTACCTGTCTTATGGCCTCAAGAAAAGGTAGGCTCTCTATATCCCCGACGGTACCCCCGATTTCGGTGATCACCACATCAGTGTGGTCAGACTTGCCTACCCTTGAAACTCTTTCAATTATTTCATTTGTGATATGTGGTATTACCTGAACCGTACCCCCGAGAAAATCTCCTTTTCTCTCCTTGCTTATGATGGACCAGTAAATTTTTCCTGTTGTAACATTGCTGTTCTTATTAAGGTTTTCGTCTATAAACCTTTCGTAGTGACCAAGATCCAAATCAGTCTCAGCACCATCGTCAGTGACGAAAACCTCTCCGTGCTGGTAGGGACTCATTGTACCCGGATCAACGTTGATATACGGGTCAAACTTTTGAATAGTGACATGAAGACCTCTGGCTTTCAGAAGCCTTCCCAGTGAAGCTGCGGTTATGCCCTTTCCAAGGCCTGAAACAACTCCGCCGGTGACAAATATGTATTTTACAGGCATGATTTGATCCTCCAAATATATCTAATGCAAATTTTTTTGCATTTTAAGTTCAACATAATTTACTGTTTAAACGCTCCTCTAAAAAATACTCTATAATTCTATATTTGTCGGCACGCTGTGTCAATACAAAATCTTTACTAATTAATACCACCTTTTTTTATTGATTTAAAGTTTTTACAGCAGCGCTATACTGCGCGTCATATTTTGCGATAAGCTTCAAAAGCTCGGCATTCAAGGCGTCCTGTGTTGCGAAATCAAGGCTGCCGTTGACTGTAAGCTTCTTTGCCTTTTGATATTCTTTTATTGCACTGACGGTTTTTGCATCAAGTGCAGTGTCAAGATCACCAATCTTGTAGCCCAATACCTTAAGGATTTTTTCGGCATTATAAACATCGATACCCTGACTGTTCAATACAAGCTTGGTCGACTTTGTCAACCCTTGGATACTATTGATGCTTATTTCGGCAACCGGCTTGGGATCAGCAACTGCGACATCAGGCGTCAAGCCCTTCCCATCAATCATTCTCCCCTTGGGCGTATAATAAAGTCCAAGAGTCATCTTTGTATAACCTGCAATTTCACTTTTAAGGGGATCGATACCATAGGCCGCCAAATCATAACCGTTAACTGATTTTATTCCGGTTTGTTTCGAATACTTTTCAAACGCCTCCGGCGTCAAAATCGGCAAGATCCCCTGGAATTTAGCCTTGCCAAAAGTTTTCGTGCCAACCAGCTTGCCTGCACCTGTATCCTGTACAGCTCCGGAAACAATCTCGGATGCACTGGCACTCATGCCGTTCACAAGCACTGCCAGCTTATATTTTGTTTTCTCCAGATCTGAATTATACTCAATGTCGCTATAATTTTCCGATTTATAGTCCAGCTTTGTAATAAGCCCCTTCGGGACGAATTTCTTAGCCAGTGCTACTGCCTGTCCAACTTCACCGCCCGGATTGTCACGTAAATCGAGCACAATTTTTGTAATCTTATTCTTATCCATCTCAGCTAGAGCTTTCGTCATAAACTCATCTGTATTCTCATTGAACATTTCCAACTTGATGTATCCTATTCCATTCCGTATTTCGTATGTAACAGGATTCACCTTAATGATCTCCCTGACGATTTCAAAATATTTTATCGTATTGCTGCCATTTCGAAGAATTCCCAACTTCACCTTTGTTCCGGGATTACCTTTTATCAAGGTTGCAGCATCATCAGGTGTAATCTTGACAAGACTTTTGCCGTCAGCCTCGACGATTTTATCGCCTTGTATAATACCGGCCTTTTCTGCCGGGGAAGCCTGAAAAACTTTTGTAGCGATAACATAGTCGCCGCTGAGTTCAAGGGTTACGCCAATACCGCCGAAAACTCCTGTAATTGAGCCAAGGAAGGTATCCGCCTCTTTCGGGGTATAATAGGTAGTATAAGGATCCAGTGAGCCAAGCATACCTTTAAGCGCTCCCCCTACAAGCTGCTCATCTGTTAGGGGCCCTTTGTATTTATCCCGTATCATATCTATTACACTTTGAATATATTCCTGATTATTTTGGTCTGCGGCAGTATCAGCAGCAAATGCAGATTGCCCCAGTAGCAGCAATGCAATCAAAACCAAACAGATGCCGTGTTTAAAAGAAGATCTAAAAGAATTGGATTTCATTATTTTTCCCCTTTGAGATTAATGTGAAGCATATGTTCCCGCTCCCAGGCAGTTCTAATATCAATAGACTCCTACATGAATTCTACCACATTGCATTAAGTAAATTAAGTACTTCAAGAATAACATTTTAATGACACTTTGTTTTGATTGCCTTATTTCTCTTAATAGTTCACGAACCGCTCCATATAATCCTTTTTTATGCCATCCTGCAAATATGTGATCAAAGATTTGAACAGTGTTGCACCTTCAGCTTTTGTTAGTTTTTGGGTTGGGTTCATGTTTCCTTTGCTGTCAGCTTGAAGAAGCCCTATTTTTTTTGCTACATAGGCAGCATTTCTGGCATGGGCAGGTATCAGGTCGTTGTCGCGAAAACCCGTAACTGCTATTGGAGAAGGTGCAAGCGATTCGAACCCCAAAGCCCTGACAAAGGCAACCATTGCGTCTGCTTTTGATATCGTGTCATTGGGTCCAAACAGGTTAAACCCTTTACCCCCCAGCAAATTTCTGGTATATGCACTTTTAATCTGTGGATAGTAAGCATTATCTATTGAGACATCATTATATGGAGATACTTCCGCAGCACTTTTTATTGTTTTTGAAGCTGTGGGCATTGTTTTTGAAGTAAGCGCCGGATCCGGAGGAACCTCCCTGGCGATTTGCACCATTGCAACTGCGAACTCGGTCCGGCTCATATACTGGTCCGGCTTGAAATTCGCCCCGTTTCCCTTGAATACTTCAAGACCGAACATAAGCCGGATGTCGTCTTCAGCCCAGTGACCGCTGAAACTTGCCGGATTCACGGTTGGAAGTCTTTTTTGCACAGGAAACGTTTCGATTTGCATACTGTCTTTATAGGTCAGCATGTTGTCAGTCGATATTCCCTTTGCATCAAACTCAGGCAGTATACTGCTATACTCCAGCACATTGGTATTTTTGCGGCTCTGCACATAACCGCCGGAAAAACTGATCTGATCCGGATCGTTCTTTTCATATTCAAGCTGTTCTGAAGAGGTTGCTGATATGGCAACCGTTGCAGTGCCTCCCCATTTGTCCATCCCCGATTTCCCATTTTTCTCACAATCGATAGTGTAGTCGAGCAACAAACTTTCGGCATTCCCCCAATACTGGTCATAGCCATAATATTTGCCGGTACACTCCACAGTTACAGTATCTCCGTTCGTTGCCGCGCCTATCTGATAGATCTTCCTGCTTCGGATGCTCCCCGCATGGTAGTTGACCGCAGGCTTGGGATCGATCAGGTTGGAACGGGTGAAATCATAACCGTTTGTACTTTTCAACGTATAAGCAATCCCATTGATCATTAAGGTTTCCTTTGGTTTTGTTTTTGAGGATATTGCAGTCGTTTCAGTTGTCTGGCCATTTTCTCTTTTTGTTGAAGTCGTATCAAATACAAGAGTTCTGGACAGTGTAGCTTTCTCAGTTGTGTTATTCAAAGTATAGGTATAGGTGGTAGTGGTGGTGGAGTTAGCAGTGGCGGTGGCAGTGGCAGCAGTAACAGCGGCATTTGTTGACGAAGATGTTTTTGCAGTTGGAGCCGTAGTTGCAGGCTTATCTGCTTTCTGCTGCTTTTTGACAACCAGCGTACCCTTTAATACCACCGGCTTACCGCTGACAAAGACAACTTCCTGGTAATCATAAGTCTTTCCGGAGGAGGAACTGGCCGTGGTGGTCGAAGTCGTTACAGGCACTTCGCCCGACGATATTCCGCCTTCATAACCGCAAATTCCCTCCCTCGCAAATGCAGTTCCCGGGAATAACAAGACTGTCAGTATTAAAATGATTATTGCCGGCATTCTTTTTCTCATATCGCAAACCCTCCGGGATTCTGTCTTTAAAGCAATTTTAACTACATTGCAGATCATTCAATCAACACGATGTAAGCATCCCCCGCCGCGGTTGTATCCTTCTTTATAATCCTGACGGAATCGCCCTTGTGTATATCTGAACTACTTATAACAGCTCCGTTTCTGAGTACAATACTGTTTTTAAGCAGTCCCACCGATGCTTCCGGACTGTCGGACCATGTATAGGTTGCCTGGTTGTATACCTGGACATTTCTAAGATCAAGATTCGTATCACTTGCCGTAAACACGGTTCCCTTTATATTGTTGATTCCGTAAGGAGCCGTGCTTACCAGAACAGCATTCGTTCCATCTGCAACCACATAGACCACCCTGCTGAGGTAGCTGTCCTCCCCATAACCTCTGAAATCACGCACATTGAGAACACCATCACTGTCAAGCACCCTTGTACCGAGGGTGATATTGAACGTCTTCGGCGTATTGCTGTAGTTCCAGTCAGTTCCCTGCAACTGGGAGAACGATTCTATCGTAAAGTTTTTATTCTCATTGACCGCATTTATTCTTCCTCTGTATACGGTCAGGCCACTGGCAATCTGTGGTTCGTCAACCTTTACAACCGCTGCCTTGTAGACTCCTGTCGAGTAATCCCTGTCAAGAGCCAGCCAGGCTGCATCATTATCAGAAAGGCTGTTGCCTGTAACCATTCTGCCATATTTAACCACAATACTGCCATTGGAATAGCTGACCTTCTGATTTTCCCTGGAAAGCGTGAAGCCGCCGGAACCTGAAACAGCGCCTGTAATACTGTCGCTGCTGGTTGGCACTACGGTGTCGGAACTGTCCCTGTAGGAAAGAAGTACTGCTTTTTCTTCTCCTCCATAGCTCTTCTCTACCGCAATATATGCGTCATTTGAACGGAGCAGTTTATTTACGTATTCAATATCAAGTTTCGTATCTCCGTAATAAATATTGAAATTATCCGCAAGTGGTATCATTGTAAAACCTTTTCGGTCCGTACGTTCCCACAGCCCCTTGTTGAAGACCTGCAAGCCCATGACAGTTATTTTATCAGACTTGTCATCAATTTGGGTAACTGTGCCTTTATAAATGTTACTAATAAAGTGCTCGTCACCTTCGATTGTAATTTCCTTCAGGTCTGTAGATTTACCGTTGTCATTAAGAAGCAGCCTGGCCCGGTCACCGTCTTTCAGTGTCTTCAAACCGACAAGCAGCTTGTCCTGCACGACGATGACATCGCTGCTTGTGTCCAGAAGCTGCTCTGTACCGTCATCATACTTGACAGCTATTTCTGAAGGAAGCTTGGAAATGATCCGGCCGTATTTGACGGTATAATTTTCGACCGCACTGATGGAAGAAACATCCCCTTCATTATCCAGCTTAATATAAACAGTATCACCCATTTGTATATTATCAGCCTTGATATCCTTATGATTCCTATAAACGGTTGTTTTGTTCAGGTCAACATAGTTGTAGGTACGCAGAGATGCGGCCTTGCTGCTTCCCACACCGGATCCGTCTTCATTGTAGAGGGTGATGAATCCAAGTCTGGGATTGTTCTCTTCGACAATTCCCCTGACTATATTTCTTGATTCCGAATTGATTCCGAAATCTACACATTGGATTGCCTTAATGATATTGTTACTGTCAATTGTAAGGATTGCCGTGGCATCACCCGTGACATCGGCAAGTGTTGTTTTCGCCCCGTTCACACTGATATCAGCTCCTGCAGCAACTCTATAAGAGGTTTTACCGTTCTGGGCACCGGCAAACGATATGTTCCCTGTAATGCTTTTAACATCAGGATAATCCAGTGTGAACAGCTGTGTAATGTTTATCAGGAGATTCGGCCTGTCAACACTGTTTACCTGTGCCGCTATGTAGTGTACCTCGTTGACATTGGAAATAACATTTACATATTTTACGACATTTGTCCCGTCAGTGATGAATTGCAGCCTGTCCCCTTTCTTAAGCAGACTGCTGTTACCGATTGTACCATTTTTATATACGACCAGTTCTCCTTTCCGGGGAGTGAGGACAGTCCCTGCATTTTCATTTTTTGCGCCGTTTGTTGTGGCAGGGATAGTGGTCTGAATAGAGACTGTTTTTCCGTCTGTACTTCTGACAGTGATCTTTTTTCCTGCAACTGCAATATTCCCCGTAAAATCATTCGTTGGAGCTATATTTTCAATCGTCCCGGAATTTTTAACATATTTAAGTGCCGCAAGCACCGGAGTCTCTGAATTCTTCACGATCTGCGCGGCCTGCTCCCTGGTAATGGACTGCTTTGGACTGATGCGGCTGCCGCTGCCGGTCATAATACCCTGCTGGAGTATAGCCTCCAGATATGGCAGCTTGTCCGGATCCGTACTGCGCCAATCCGTATAATTCAACGTTTCCTGCTGTTGTCCGACAGGTTGGATATTTAATGTCTTCGCGAGCCAATAAGCCATTTCCTGTCTTTGTGCCGGGGCGGTCCTCCTGAAACTGTCCGCAGTAAGAGTCGTTTGATCCACATTCAACGCATCCGACAGATTTTGTGCGGTTATCAGGTTTTCATTTGCTGCCAGTTGAAGAAAACCATCATAAAGTACACTCAGCGGGTCGGATTTCTTATTTACCGCCGCTCTGGCATTATTCAATGTAATCCCTGCCTGCCTGGCTTCCGCTTCACGTCCCGCCGCCCTGTATGCAATCGCTATCGCTTCTTCTTTCGTTAAGGGAACCGTTCTGTCAAATCGATTCAAGGCAGACGAAGAACCATTTACTACACCAAGAGCACCAGTCTCATAAATCGCTTCCTTTGACCAGATATTCCCGCTATTAAGGTCGCTATACCCCAGATTGCCAAGTATGGATGTGGCGGCAGTATCGCCCAGGTATACCGCTTCCGGTATCTCCGCAGCCATTGCTCCGCCTGACGTTGAGCATGGAAACAGGGGAACGGAAAGGGGGGAGAGCTCTGTCAGCAGAGCAAAAAAAACCAATATAATCATAGAAAGTTTCGCTTTTCTTTTTAAACCCGGCAGCTTTTTCAATTCGAGCCTCCTTAATGGATACGCGGGCGGGCAGTTGACCTGAGTCAACGACCGGCTCCGGATGCATGGGGAGCAGTTGATTTAAGTCATCAGCCAGCTCCGGATGCATGGGCGGGCAGCAAGTAAAGCTTGCGACCAGCTCCGAATGCAATTTAAAACATAAAAGCCGATATTTACAGTGCACTTACTGCAATATATATCGGCTTTTACACTCTAAATTTTATAACCAGTCAGTCCTATAAAATTTAAATTTATATTACAGGCTTTCTACATTTTCTCGGGAGCGGTTATACTCAACATTTCGAGTACATTTCTTATGACGATCCGTGTGGATTCGACAAGAAGCAATCTTGCTTTCATTAGTCCAGCCTCTTCCCCTTTTACCCTGCATGCATTATAAAAGCTATGGAACAGAGCTGCAACATCTGTGACATATCTGGTAAGTCTGCTGGGTTCAAGTGTTTGTGAGGCTATTCGGACTTCATCGGGATATTCAGCCAGCCTTTTGATCAATTCCAGTTCTTCGGGTGCGGACAGTCTGGAAAAATCGACCTTCCCAACCTCCGGCACTTTTACGCCTTCACTTTCGAGAAGCCTTATCATGCTGCATATCCTCGCATGAGCATACTGTACGTAGTAAACAGGATTTTCATTGGATTGTTTGACAGCAAGGTCAAGGTCAAAGTCCAAATGGCTGCCTGAAGTCTTCGTATTGAATATGAACCTTGCGGCATCCTTTCCGACCTCTTCCAGAAGGTCATAAAGTGAAATAGCCCTGCCTGTTCTCTTGGACATTCTGGCCACTTCTCCGTCTTTGAACAGTCTGACAAGCTGAAAAATGACGATATCAAGCCTGGCAGGTTCAACACCGATCGCTTCAACTGCTGCTTTCATTCTTGCCACATGGCCATGATGATCCGCACCAAGCAGATTGATAACCCTGTCATAGCCGCGTTTGAAGAATTTGTTCCTATGATACGCAATGTCGGAAGCAAAATAGGTGGGAAGGCCATTATTCCTGACAATGACTTCATCCTTCTCCACACCGAATTCAGTGGCTTTGAACCACTCTGCCCCCTCTTTCTTGACGGTCAGGTTCTTTTTTCTGAGTTCCTCAAGCGTTTCCTGTAACTCTCCGCTATCGTATAAGGATTGTTCCGAAAACCACACGTCATATTTTATTCCATAAGACTCCAGACCTGTTCTGATTCTCTCCAGATTCTTCGGCAGAGCATATTCTACCAGTTTTCTGCGTCTTTCGGCAGGCTCCGCCTCAATGAGACTGTCACCATATTTTTCAATATACTGCTTCATATGGTCAATGATGTCTTCGCCCTGGTATCCATCCTGCGGGAATTCAACGGCATCTTCACCCTTGAGCAGCTGAATGTATCTAGCCTCGAGAGAGTTACCAAACTTCTCGATCTGGTTTCCTGCATCGTTGACATAGAATTCCCTTGTGACATCATACCCGGCAGCTTCAAGCACACTCGCTATGCAGTCTCCCAGCGCACCACCCCTTGCATTTCCCATATGAAGCGGACCCGTGGGGTTCGCACTGACAAACTCAACCATGACCTTCTTGCCTTCTCCGATATTGATCCTGCCATAGTCATCGCGTTCATTCACTACTATTTTAAGTGCCTCATACAACCATTCCGCTTTCAGATAAAAATTAATAAAACCCGGTCCGGCACATTCCGCTTTTTCAATATATGTATCCGAGTAATCCATGTTGGAAATCAGAATGGCTGCTGTTTGAACAGGCGCTTTCCTGACTTGCTTCGCCAGCTGCATTGCTATATTTGTAGAAAATTCACCGTGCTCCTTATCCTTGGGTGTATCTATGATAATCTCACGTATTTCCGATTCCGGGAGTTCACCCTTTTTAACAGCTGCAGCCAAAGCATTTTCAACTAAATTCCTGACGTGTACCCTTATATTTTCTATAATGTTTGTCATCTGTCTGTCCTGCCTCTCTTATTGACATGAAAAAATCATTCTCACCTGTTTTATTGTTATCAATCTCAAGTTGATAGCCGACACGGATTTCTCCGCCATTGTCGTCCATCTTTACATTTACTGCATTTGCCAGCACACTGATCGTAAATGCACCGTGTTCGGTATCATAATACGAAACATGTTTTTGTCCCTGCTGGAATACAAAATGTGAATTTACCGAACCAATTCTGATTAACGTCACAACCCCGTCCACCACTTTCAAAGTTGTAGTTGTTCCGTTCATACCGGTAACTTCGCTTTCATCATAGGTCACATAATAAGCGTCATCCAGCTTGTAATACTTCCCTTCCGTGACGAGTTCCATGATATTAACATCCTGATCTTCAGCGGCTTGCGTGCCTTTTACCGAAATGATAACATTCTTATCCATAAAACACGCACCTTTCCTGCGACCTGTCCATGACGGCCGCAATCCTGTGTTTCCTCCAACATTTCCTGTACCCTGAATATCTTAGTGCATTGATACAGCGGAAGATTTCAATTTCTGTAAAAGCTTAGGTAATACAAGTGAAAAGCCTATTTACATTAAATTCTTTTTCCCATTATATATGGTCTAGTACTTTTCAATATCCACTTTCTCAGCAGAGTTTATTGTCTTCCCCAATATGGCACTGCAGAGCGGCTCAAATTTCTCAACACTATCGCTGGTGTAATATCTGTAAACCGGTTTGCATTTCTCGTCCCTTTGCAGGTCGCCATTATATACCATTTTTTTCACAACTCTTGCCACTTCCATTGCGGAGCTTACCAGTCTTACGTTCTCACCCATTACCTTTGATATTGTCTTCTGAAGCAGTGGATAATGCGTACAGCCGAGTACCAGTGTGTCAACCCCGGTTTCCTTCAATTGGGAGAGATATTTTTCCGCAACCTTGAGTGTAATATCATTATCCCACCATTCCTGCCCTTCCTCTACTAATGGCACGAACAGCGGGCAAGCTTTCTCGTATGTCTCTATCGTACTGTCAATTCTATTAACTGCCTTTTGATAGGCACCGCTGTTAATAGTAGCCGTAGTCCCTATTATACCCAGTTTCCTGTTTCTTGTTTCAGCAGCTCCTGTAGCCGCTCCAGCCTCTATTACTTCTATTATCGGCATATTTATACTTTTTTTAACGATTTCATAACTATGTGCACTCATTGTGTTGCATGCAATTACCATCATTTTAATGTCATGGTTCATCAAAAACCGGATGTTCTGAAGTGTATATTTAATTACGGTCTCCCTGGATTTCGTTCCATATGGTGCACGCCCGCTGTCACCAAAGTATATGACACTTTCACCGGGAAGCTGCTGGACAATCTCCTTAAAAACTGTCAATCCGCCAAGCCCGGAATCAAAAACGCCTATTGCCCTGTTATCCATAAAACAAATTTCCCCCAAAAATGTCACCTTAAACGGCTTTTATTATCAAATCCCTGATTATTTTTATTATAGTCCCCCACTTAACTGTAATAAAAATGCCGTGCTTGTTAATATATATTGCTTATTTTACTATTTAAGCACCTCAACTTCAACCCCATAAAAATATTGTATTCTTCAGCCCGATGCATAAGAGGTTGATAATATGGGGAATATTGTGCATCCTTGTTTTATTCCCTTTATTTCCTGACAAATGTATTACTCCATGGGGGAGTATCGCATGAATAACAATAGCAATATAATGATCCTCCTGTTTGTACTGCTAATATTCTCATCCGTCTTTTTCACAAGGATGTGGATGGAAGCGGCAAATAATATCGGAGCTCAATTCAAAAAACTAACAAGAGTACTTATAGAATTATTTCAGAAACACGAGAGTTAGCCGTTTCAACTCACACAAAAATATCTCCTGTCAGGATACAGCGGATAACAGCTGACTTTAGTCAACGACAACCCCCGCATTAAAACTGAAGGAGATATTTTATAAACTATTCTTAAGAAACCGATATTACTACAGGTTACTCCAATATGTCCAAATTATCCGATGTTCCTTTGCTCTGACCTGAAGTCTCCGTTGTATCTCCGGTTGCAGGCCGATTAACACTGTTGCTTCCCTCATTACCGTCCAATGCCGGTTCCGAAGCAGTTTCCCTGCTGATTAGAGCTGCACTGCGCGGGAACATGGAATCAAATTTGAAATTCCCCATATATTCCTTTTGAGCTTTTCCCGCAATTGTAAATTTAACCTTTTGAATCCCATCAATTTCTGTTAAGGAATTCACTATCGAATATATGGTCATTTTCTCGGCGTCCTTACCACCAGGGTGCTTTGTTTTAAACTCTTTCGACATATCAACCACAGCTACCTTGTCACTGATGCTTACCGGTGTCCTGAGCTTTGCTTCGGCCGGGATCGTTCTCTTAAGAGCAGTCTCATCCGACGGTCCCTTTATCAGTTCCCGAATAACGATTGATGCCAGATTACTGACGCTCCTTTTTGCCTCTGTTGTTTCAATATACCTGATTTCAAGCTTCAGCTTGCTATTATCCGCATTTGCGAAATAAAGCCTTATCGGGGTTTTATCCGTCAATTTGCTTGCTTCATCCTCACCGATTACTATACTGCTTACAGGCCGAAGTTCTTCGTCGGAACTTTTCTGAAGGCCGAGCTTCTGTAAAACACTGCATCCTGGCAATGCCACCAGCAGGAATAAAATAGTTAAAACAGATATCATTCTTTTCATCATACAGCCACCTCACCACTATTCAGAACAGTATCGGCAGGCATTTCCCGGGCTGGTCATCTATGGTCAGCTGTTCGCCCTTGCATCCTGATTTACTGCCGAACAAATATCATCTACGATATTTTTATGCCGCACCAGCCCTCAGTATTCTATAATGAAAGAAATTTTGTCCTAACCTCCAGTATTGTGATTTTTTAGTTAATGAAAGAAGTGAACATTTTTCAATAGTTTACATAATATATATTGTGTAAATTTATTATTGGCAAGGAGGTTTCCTGGTATGCTGGATAAAGATATCTTGGAATATGCGGATAATGTAGTGTCAGAAATAGCTGCACCCGACGAATTTAAAGAGAATCTAAGGAATGAACTGGTCAGATATATTGGTAAAGTCTTTGAGAACAAAAATATATATGAAATCAAGAATAACCTGGGTTCTCCTGAAAGACTTGCAAATGAGATCTCTAATAAATTGGTAGAAAGTATGAGCAGAGATTTCGGCAGTATTATGAAAAAATCCAATAAGCATTATCCGGAAGATACAAAAACATCCGTAAAATGCCATAAAAAACGCAATTCAAAGATCCCGTATGGCGAATTTACTCATGAAGAGAGTGATGTAAATATAAAACTTTTATATATTCCTCTTCTGCAAATTTCATCAGGAACTAACAGAGTACACTACTATCTGACAGAAGATGATGAATGTGATACGGATTGACCTTGCAAAAGAGCGCCCTTGAAAAAGGGCGCCCAACTATTTCATGCATGCCTTGTCATTTCATTCACTTAGTAAGAATATCCCTTGTAATAAGACTTACGATCTGTTTTACATCTTCATCGACAACGCTATAGCAAATTTCCAGTCCATTTCTTGAACCCTCTACGATACCTGCAGCCTTAAGCTTTGAAAGATGCTGTGATACAGTAGATTGCGGCAACTTCAGGCACTCCTGTATCTTTGTCACATTACAGCTGTTATCCATCAATCCTCTAATAATGCAAAGTCTGTGCGGATGTGAAATCGCCTTTAATTTTTCTGCTTTAGTCTCATAACTCTTAATATCCAAAATATACTCCTCCTGATATACTAAGCCACTATAAAAAGAGAAAATGTTGCAATAACTTTTACCGATTCTCCCAACTTCCATAAAGATTGGTCTATTTTACCTTTTA
The DNA here is from genome assembly GCA_023399355.1 of Bacillota bacterium. Classification (GTDB taxonomy): domain Bacteria; phylum Bacillota; class Clostridia; order Acetivibrionales; family DTU013; genus UBA1305. The sequence goes on from JAEWQC010000112.1 coordinate 14,222, forward strand.
CCTTAACAGTTTTTTATACTATTTTCAAGTGTGAATTACATTGCCTTGGTGTATTTATCCGCAAAAGAACTGGCACAATAACTGTCCGGCTTGATTTTGGGCACAAAATTCAACCCTTTCACCATACCGACCATCTCATTTATCAGATTTTTCGTCTGGCCCTTTGTTCCTACGTCTATATGAAACTCAAAAGTCACTTCGTTTCCCCGTCCGTCGGAACCGACCGCCTGGCGGATGCGTTTCATCCGTTCCTCATCGAATAAGTAGGCAAGCTGCAAGCTGGCGCAAGTCTCAAGATAAATCTTTTCTCTCAGGTTCGTTACAGGCCGCTGCATATCGTACTTATGCAAGAAGCCGATTGCACCTTTGCCGATCCGGTGTATGTGAATACAGGAAACAAATATTGTCCTGGAACCGACCTGCGAATCCGTGCCGACTGAAATTCGATAGGAACAATCCGTATCGGCTTTGATGAATGTAATCATATCGCAGCACACCTGTTCAAAATTCAGACCGTCTTTCTTAAGACTGCGAAATACCGTGTTTTCGTCAATTAAAAGCGAGTTGCCAAGTAACATTGCTGTATCCTCCTGTTCCGAATTTATTGAGTCTTTCTTTCCGGGAAACGTCCCTCTTCGCTTCAACCATTATTTTCTAAATAATTTTAAAAAGAAACCCCGTGACAGGAACACCGTCACAGGGTTATCTATTAAACAAATTTGGAGACAGCATGAGACCGATAAAACAAACTGGGAAACCGTTGCCGCAACCGTCTCATACAATCAATTCCTTTCAAAATTTATAAAATTATATTAACATACGTTTATCATAAAATCAATCACACTTCTATTAATTTATAACGCGATTTGCCAATATTCATCAAAAACCTCGGGAACTCTTCCGCACAATAGATATGCAGCTTGTGAAGCGCTCTGGTACATACCGTATATGCCAGTCTGTCCTCGTTCGGGCCGCAGAAACACTCCCCCTCCATGCAAAGCACAAGAACTGCATCAAATTCCAAACCTTTTGAAAGATAGGACGGAATCAGGGAAACACCCGTAAAAAATTGCTGCCTGTCCGCCGTTATCAGGGCAATCTCCGTTAGCTGCGAAAGTACAGCATGCGCTTGAATACAGTCATGTTCAGTTCTCAGAATGACTGCGATTGATTTCATCCCGTCGTTTTTAAGTTTTTCTATGTCTTTTGCCACTTCAGTGAACATTTCATGCCGGCTCCCCGTACATATTACTTCAGGCAGCTCCCCGTCCCTGTCAACCAGCTCCTCAGTGTTCGTGTTTCCAGTGATCCCTCTGCAGAGCTCGGTGATCTGACGTGTTGAACGATAGCTTTTAGTGAGATTTATTAAAATGGAAGGATCAAGTCCAAAAATATCAATGGCCATCTTGATTTCAAACGGGGAGACAAATGGGCTTATCGCTTGATTTGGATCACCCAGCAGCGTTATTTTACTGTCGGCAAAAAGATGCTTGAATATCTCGAACTGCGCCGGGGTATAATCCTGCACTTCATCAATGATTACATGCCTGATCCTGCCCATATTGGCGAAACCCCCAAGTAAACCGTTGAGCAGCAGCATCGGGGCAATATCCTCATAACATACATATTGTTTTTCAAGACTTTCTATTGTTTGTACATGACTCCTCATAAGCTGCTTGTCGTTCGCGATGTTATCCGAATTCATCCTGTATTTGATAAACCCCTGATAACATTCGGGCAAATCAAGGTCCGTCATTTTCGAAATCAGGCTTTTGGCCTGTTCCGCCTCCCCGCGAACGATAAATATGCTGCGCCCCCTTATTTCTGCCGGATTAGGGTATTCACCCATTTTAGCGACCTCGATCACGACCTCTTCAACCCTTGTGCGCATCAGAATATCAAGTTTTGCGCTCAGCCTGTTTTTAATTTTATCCAATCGCTTCAATACAGGGAGAAATTTAAGCTCTTCCCGGAAGTATTTCGTGATCTCCTCTGCCGTTTCAATCAAGTTCCCATTGAAACTCACATCAACAAATTCCCTGTGCTCTTCAACATAGCGGGCGTAATTGCCGATATCGACAATTACATCGAATGAAGACTTATACCTCACTCCGCTAACCCTGGCAAGGAATCGGGAAATATCTCCCTCCCTTTGCTCCTCTGCACAACTATTCTCAGATACAAGCACCGCATTTTCCCCGACACTGCTGCGCAGCAGGAACTCCATCTGTCTGGTGTAGTCTTCAAGCACCGCTCCTTCGCCAATGATTCTTTTCGCATATTCGTAAAAGGTCGTTCTGTTTATGTTCTCTTCCCCAAGCTCAGGCAAAACCTCAGAAATATAATCATTAAAAATATTATTGGGGGAAAAGACGGCAATGTTTTCAGAAGTGATATTTTCCCTGTATCTATATAGGAGGTACGCTGCACGATGCAGGGCGACTGACGTTTTTCCGCTGCCTGCCGGTCCTGTTACGGCCAGCAGCCGATGCGTATCATTGCGGATTACACTATTCTGCTCTCTTTGAATGCTTATCACGATGGATTTCATCCTGCTGTCGGCACTTTTAGCCAGAATCTCCTGAAGAATTTCATCATTGATCGCCACACTTGAATCAAACATAAATTGAATTTCTCCATTCCAGAGCCTGTATTGCCTTTTCAGAAGGATCTCACCTTCGATTTTTCCATTGGGACAAAGATATGTCGCCCTCCCCAGTTCATAATCGTAGAACATCCCGCAGACAGGCGCCCTCCAGTCATAAATAAGTATTTTTGTAATATCCTCATCCTTAATGTTCGAAATACCTATATAAATCTTATCAACCGGTTCATAACCGTCTTCTTTAAAGTCGATCCTTGCAAAATAGGGGTTTTTCAACATCCTTTCAAGCTTTTTTACATGATTGGATAATAAGATCGCCTTATTGCTCTCCCTTACAAGGTCGGTCTGAAACTGCCATACGTTCGCCAGGTCATCCATGTCCTTCGGGGTCGGATTGACTTCATCCCACATAGACTTCTGAAGAGCAATCGTGTTGTTTTTCAGTTCCTCTGTAGCATCGATGCCTGCTTTCAGCTGTTTTCCGATCTGTGCGTTAACGTATTTCAACCTTTCCTCTTCAAACTCCAGGTTATCCTGATCAAATGTCATTTTTTCTTCCCTCCATTATTAATTCTCATGTACCGCCCATGTCCATTGGAAATATAAAATAAGGTATTGACTTCTATTTGGGTATGTGATACACTATATTTGGGTTTTTATATTATTTTGTATAATTGAATAGCTTTTTAATAATATCACGGACTCCATTTTGTGTCAACCCGTTATTTGATTTTGGAGTGACGTGATTTTTTTTTATGGAAATTTTTGAATTCATTGAACTGCCATTGATGTGGTATGACCAGCCGGTAATGTGCAGCCGGCTATTGCATTGATATCATATATTTAATTACTCTGTCCGATATTTCTCCTGGAGTTAAAAAGGTTGTGTCAATATCAAAGTCAGAAGGGATTTGTTTTATTTGTTCGTTTAGCAGAACAGCCTTTTCAATGCTGATGATTTTTTGAGAATTTCTACTCAAGATACGTTCTTTTTGGCGTTCATTATTGCATGTGAGCTTTATATGACAACTTGAAAAACCGGCATCGTAAAGTTTGGTTTTAAGCCTGTTTATCCGTTCTTCACTCGGAAATACAAAAGACAAAATGATATTCTCCGAACCATAGCCTTTAAAATTACTGCAGCATGAGACCATATTATCCTGTATTAGATTCAGCCACTCCTTTGAATTCTGAAAGGGAGTTACTCTTCCTACGTCATCTCCGTCAAGAATGGCAAAGTCCTTTGGCAATGAATTGTGTAACATGGAGAGTAAAGTCGATTTACCTATTCCGGGAGCCGAATTTATTATAAAAACCATTATTTCAACCTCCAAGAGATGAATTACATATAAAACGCTGTATTCTATGCTATATGAGGGAGATTCTTAAGTCAAGAATGCACGGCAGATATTCATTACCCTCCATTGGCAAACCAGTTTGATCTTCATCACCCTGGCCTGCCTCCATCTGACGGTTTCATTTCCCTGCGCAAAAACCGTTTATTCAGGACACCTGTCCCATGCCTCATACAGGCTGTTCAGCTGCAGAATCAAGTCATTATACTGTTTATACTCTTCCGGAGAACTCTCCCTTCCAAAGCTCTGCTCAAGATCATTTTTCATTTCTTCAAGGACAAATATCTTTCCCTCAAGGGCCAGTCTGTTTGTTCCAGGGACATTTCCTGCTGCATTGGCACCGTGAATGCTACTTGCATTGGGGACACCGGCGCCCTTCCTCTCTTTCCACGGATTATTCACAGGCAGTCTGTTATCGCACCGTACTTCTCCTCTCCCTGACAGGCTGGTTTTGCCGGCATTGCCGGCATTGGCGGCATCTCCGGCATCCATTCCTTTTGCAAGACGGTATGCCTCATAGTTGCCCTGATAGGACATCAGCCTCCCATCCTCAAATTCAAGGATCCGATTCACGCATTTATTAAGGAAATACCTGTCATGCGATACGGCCAGGAGCGAGCCCTTAAAGTTGGCAATCGCCTCCATGACGGCATCACGGGCTGTGACATCCAGGTGGTTTGTCGGTTCGTCCATGACCAGGCAGTCCGGCTCCAGAAGCATAATGCAGGCCAGATGCAGCCTCACCCGCTCGCCTCCGCTCAACACCCCGATTTTCTTGTTCACATCATCCCCATAGAATTGAAACCCCGATAGTTTTTCTCTGGCATATGCTTCATCCATCTCTTTCTTACTCATAAATTCTTCCATGATCGTCCAGTTTTCGTTTGCAAATTCGATTCTTTGACCCAGGAACGCATATTTCACCCAGTTCCCAAGTCTGGCAAAGCCTTTGTAATCCATATCCCGGCCAAGAAGGATATTTAATAGTGTAGATTTCCCACATCCATTCGGGCCGATAATACCGACACGTTCACCCCCGCGTATGAGGAAACTCACATCCGAGAAGAGAACCGTTCTTATAGTATTTTCTGATAGAATCGTTCCCCCGGAATTCCTGTCGGGACTAACGAGCTCTTTTGCGTTTCCCACTGCAGAGGTTCCGGCAGCGAACTCCTTACACAGTCCATCTGCTCTGGCTATCTCGGCACTGAGATGTGACAGGCTTCTGAACTGTATCCGGGGTGCCGCCTTGCCATACAAATGCTCCTGGTTTCTGAACCCGTTATTATTGTGGTCCAGCTTGTCCTTGAGTCGTGCCACCATCTTTTCACGACTCTTCCATGCACTGATATTTCTTTGCCTGTGTTTGCCCTCACCTTTCAATGACAGCGCCTTTTTCTCCTCGATCTGAATATTTATTTCAAGTTTCCTTTTCTCACTCTCCGCAAATTCAGCCATTTTTTTCTTCTGTTCGATAAAGCTTGCGTAGCTTCCACTTCTCTCGACGATGCTTCCATTTTCAAGCTCCGCTACTCTTGTCGCAACCTGGTCAAGAAAATACCTGTCATGTGAGACAAACAGAACCCCACCCTCGAATTTTTTCAAAAAGCCCTCCAGCCATTCCGTTGCACGGATATCAAGATGATTTGTAGGTTCATCCAATATCAACAGATCCGGTTCCTCCAGCAGCAACCTTGCAATTGCAACGCGCATCTGCTCTCCTCCGCTCAGATTTCCGACAGGGGTAGAAAGCGCCTCTTCCTTCAGTCCAAGACCATAAAGCGTTGCTTTGATTCTGGCTTCGATAGTATAGCCATCAAGTGCTTCGTACCGTTCAAGCAACCTGGAGTATTCACCGAGCATACCGGTATATGACGGTTCATCAGACTTGCCGGCCACCTCATCAATTTTAATTTCCAATTCTCTTAATTTTCTTTCGAGACGTGCGACTTTTTCATAATGTACCGCTGTTTCACCGGGTACTGCCATAAATCCGCCCATTTCAGACAAATCCTGCGTCAGGTATCCTATTTTAACGCCCCTTCCGGTCACAACATTCCCGCTGTCGCATGTCTCAAAACCCATAGCGATTCTTATGAGCGTGGTCTTCCCCGAACCATTCGGGCCGGTGAGCGCAAGCCGCTCCTTCCTCTCCACCCGGAGACTGGCCCCATTTAGCACAAGCCTGCTCCTGTATTCCTTTACGATGTTATCCAGAAATATTAAACTCATTTTTTCATTCCTCCCTGACAGTTTAGTCATACTGCCTGCCCTTCCAATAAAATACTCAAAAACGGTATCAGACCGGATGATCCTCCGCATATTTCACAGCTGTCTTAATATGTTCAGGGCGAGTTTCCAATCGAAAATGAAATAATGAAGGCTGCACCATATAAAAAAGCCGTGGAACGGGAAATGCCGTCCACAGCCTGAATGCCGCCTGGTATATTTTACCCTGAAAATGAAAGGGTGGAATAAACACGCTAACAAACTGTAATTTGAAGAATGCGCCAGTCTTTAAATGCAGAAAATGAATATAACACAATAACAACCGTTGCTTTACAGGCATGATTCCCTGTATCGTACCGTTATATTGCCGTATTTGCACGTTATGTTCAATTTTCCGGCATCGGCTACTTCTGGCGTTTAGGCTCCGGACAAAGCATCACCGAATATTATGCTTTAAAATCATTGCACGGAGCTGAGGCCAAGTGCTCTTACCGGTACAATATCAAGTCTTCCTGTCATGGAAGTCCCCTCCTGTACTGGCTGAAATCAATATTATTATACCATTGCAACCCGTGAAGTGAAAGTCAAATCGACTTTTCGAGCCACAATCATTTTATTACAGTCAATAGAAAAATGCAACTATTACCATGCTGGTAATAATCCATAGCATTACACAGACCAGAAGCGGCTTGTCTTTGAAAAGAGTAAGTTCCGGACTGCCGCCTGAATCCTTTGACATGACAAGATACTGATACCTGAATATTCCATAGAGCACGAACGGAATGGTAAGCATCATGTAGCTGGACTTTCCTGCGGAGAAGGTGTAAAGCGAATAAGACATCACCGTAGCGGAGGTAATAACGGACAGCATGCTGTTGATGAGTTCTGGCGTGTAGTATTCCAATATTTTCTTATGCTGGCCGGCCTTGTCGGACATGACAAGCAGTTCATTCTTCCGTTTATTGAGGGCAAGAAAAAGCGCCAGTAAAGTCGTACAAAGTATCAGCCACGGCGATATCCATACATGGATCACCACAGCCCCCCCTACTGTCCGAAGGACAAATCCCATCGATAATAGAATCACATCAAGGATTACAACGTTTTTCATCTTGAGAGAATAAACAAGCACCAGAAGAAAATACGCAAACAAAATCAAAAACAGTCCAAGGGCAGCCAAGGCAGCCAAGGCCAAAGAGACGGCAAGTACAAACAGCGAAAACACCAGAGCCGTTGAGGTGTTAAGCTTTCCGGATGCAATCGGACGCTTGCATTTCACAGGGTGCAGTTTATCCTTTTCCTTATCGATAAGATCATTTAGTATATATACGGCACCTGAAACCATCGAAAACAGTACAAAGCAATACAATGTCTGAAGTACCGGTCCAAGATGCAGAAATGATTTTGAAAATATCAGTCCGGCAAAGACGGCACAATTCTTGACCCACTGTTTTGGCCGCATGGAACCTATCAGGTTTCCGGCAGTCTCTAATAATCTCATTTTATCAACCTCTCTATCTGATGTATCTTCCGGGAAGGCAGCCACATCTGGGAAATCCTCCATGTGGAGTTCATCTTATTTGGTTATTTGATAAATTTTCCCGCCCTCAAATTTCCCTGTTTCTTTCATTTTATATATCGCCGAAAGCTCCTCAAGACTGTAAAGTGTCTGAGGAACGGCATTGTCAAACCAGATCAGTATGGAGTTCTCATCCCGGTCTACTGCAGCTTTGAACTGCCCCAGTCCGTACATGTACGGACCGCTCTTCTTGGGTGGGCTGTAAGTTCTGATTCCGGATATGATGTACACCACATCCGCATTGTTACTGTAGTAGGTGTGCTGTCCGTTCTTTTGCATGTGTTCCAGAAAACCGCTTTTTCCACGCCAGGAGGCAGCTGCATAGCCGCCTGCGCCATTCTTCCAACTGTCGTATACTGAGGCTGCCATATTGGCTGCCGGATAAACAAGGAACAGTATCATTAATAAAGGTAGGACAAGACCGGCTGCTTTTGTATTTATTTTAATAACGCTGAATAATAAGTCGGCTGCTGCCAGAACAACCAGTACCAATGGCACATAAACAGGAATCAAATATCTGCTGTTGATAGGTTCAAATGCAACCGAGGTTGCCGAAGCGACGAGATATACAATATAGATCAACGAGAACACCATGAAAAAGGTAATTGGAAAGAGTCTGTCAATATCCTTTCTCACGTTTTCTTCATACACCTCATCATTCTTCCGTCTTTTGGATAATTTCCCTGCCGGCTGACCCAATAATAACGCTCTGATCATGAAGACTGTAAAAGCGGTTATTATTAAAACAGGAACCAGGATGGTGAACAGCTTGGCAGCACTAAGCAGATGCACACTAATATGCCGTGACAGAAGTTTGTCCGGCTGCACCCAGGTATAGATGGACTCCAGCGACCTTTTAATATTCTGACTGAGCGTAAATGTTGACGGCAAGCGGACGCCGAGCAGTGTTCCGGATACGATGTAATTTCGGACTACCCATGCACCCATGGGTATTGCGGAAATTACGCCATAAAAGGCAGCATTCATGAACCCGTTCAGTATACCTTTCTTTGAAAACAGCAGGAAAAAACATGCAGCTGCCACAATGGTTACACCGGCATATCTGTCGATACATGCGAGAGCGGAAAAAAAACCGGCAAATGCCAAGGATCCATAATTCCCATAACGGATGAAATGTTCCAGATTGGTATATAATAGAAGGAAGAAGAGTACAAAAAGAATCTCCGTCCAAAGATATTCCGACACCTGAAGCAGCGGAACCGACAGCAGCAGAAGAAGCGTTCCGCCGATTGTGAAAACAATATTCTTAAATGTACGCAGCATCCATCTGCCTGCAATAAAAACTGTCAGAGCAAAAGCCAAACTGTTCACGATCGTTGATGAAAGTCTGGACGTGAGACCGGCCAATTCACCCAAAGCAAGCAATAGTGGGTACAAAGGAGGCCATTGTATAAAAGGACTGGGGTAGCCGAAATATTGAAGGCCCTCCCCATTGCGCAAGCTTTGAGCAGCATACATATATGCCGCCGAATCGTGAGTCGTACCCGGTCCATATCTTATGCCGGAAACAACTGTAGCACAAGCAGCAGCCAAACTGCAAATCAAAATAAACGCCATTGTCGTTTTAGTTCTTTTGTGTTTAATCTCCAAAACCAGTTCTCCGTTCAAATTCTTAAAGTGAACTGCATCCAGTTATTCTAAATATATCCTACCAGGCTATCCACTGTCAACCACGGTGGACCGTACAGGTGCAAAAATCAACTACAAGCTCTTAACATACTCGGCGATTGCCTTGCCTGCCAGCGCTCCCTGTCCGACTGCAATGGATATCTGTTTAAAGCTGCTTGTGCAATCTCCGGCTGCAAATAGGCCTTCCAGATTCGTCTGCTGCTTTGCATCCGCCACAACAGAGCTGCCATCGACCAGTATCCCGAGCTTTCGCGCAAAGTCGACACTTGAAGCACTCTCATAAGCCACAAATATTCCGTCGATTTCCTCACCGTCTCCATCGGAGAAGGATATTCTCTGAAGAAATTCATCTCCGTCAAGCTTGGAGATCTGACGAGTCTCCAGTTTGAACCTGCTTATTTCGGCATCATATTTACTGCTTATTTCAGGCTGTCTTCCATTGGTATAGATCGTGATATTTTTCGTAAAAGTCAGCAATTCCAAAGCCTCATGAACAGCATAGTCCTTATGTCCAAGAACGCCCACCTTAAGATTGTTGTAGAAAAACCCGTCACAGGTGGAACAATAGCTGACCCCCCGACCTTCAAACTTGACAAGATTCTCTATCTTGATTGTTTTATGCGGTTGTCCGGTAGCAAGCAGCAGGGCCTTACCGGAATAAATACCGGATGCTGTGGTTACCCTGTAAAAGTCCTCTTTCTCAATGGAGATTACTTCATCCTCAACAATCTCCACCCCAAGCCTTTTCGCCTGGTCTTCCCCATCCTTCAGAAGCTGTTCCCCGCTGATTGTTTGCGCAAAGCCGAAATAATTGTCAATCTTTTCGGCTATCTTCAGTCTGCTGTCATTTCTTCCGATAACTAATGTCCTCAGGTTGGACCTTACAGTATAAAGTGAAGCTGATAAGCCCGCCGGCCCTTTACCAATGATGATCACATCGTACATGATTAATTCCTTTCTCTGCACTATCGGCTATTGACACTGATTCATTTTCGAATTATCAATAGTATATGCTTTCCCATCCTGTTACATCAAGTGCTTATTTGAATATCTTCTATACATACCAACCTGAAAGGTAAAATAACATATCATTCTGGTCCAAATTCCATACAGTAACACTGAAGCTTTCTTCTGCATATTATGTAAATAAGGAATCATCTTGATCTTCAGGAGGGATTGTATGTCAAATAATGATATCTGCGGCAGGGGAAACGACTGCACACTCCTTTTCTTCATACTTGTGTTTCTGCTGCTTTTTTATGACAACAGCGCGTTATGGATTTTCAAGACGGGGAAACGGGGTATAAATACTTGCAAAGGAGATGATTCACTTCTCTTCTTTATCCTTGTATTCCTGAAACTTTTTTACTAAAGTATATATAATAAATGCAGAAGGACAGGTTTTACACAAATCCTGCCTGTCGTAATCTGTGTTGCAAACTGTATTATTCATTATCTGATACCTTTTTGCAGCCTGTATAATAGCAGGAGGGCGATTGTGCCCTCCTGTCCGGTTTAAAAATGTGTAACATTCCAGAGTATTCTTCATAGAATATATTGTTATCGTTTTGCCGGGCTTGCCGCTGACTGCATCAACCGCTCGTCCCTGCATCCGGGAGGCAGTCTTATGGATTTCCCAGAAAACATCACAAATACTATGAGACGTATGTTTGATGACGGCCTTGATGAAATACTGATTTTCGCATTCATATTTATTTTTATACTTCTGTCCGGACACGAAAACACCGGTTTTGAAGATAATACAGTAGGTTCAGGTATTCTCCCGCTCATAATTATCGGGGTCTTTCTTCTGCTGTTTACAAGCTTCGGCAGGACAGAAACCGATCCCGGAGTTGGTCGTTGACCTAAAGGTCAACTGCTCGCCCATGCATCCGGATAAACCGTACAAAACTGTTATAAATAATTCTTAATGGAGGTTGGAATAAAATGGCAGGTAATCTAGGAAAGAAGCTTTCAGAACTAATAGGAAAAATGGATGATAAGGTTTTGCAGGCAAAATTGAATTCGGCATTTGAACTGCTTAAAGAAGGGAATAACGAAGAAATCGCAAAAAAAATCGGCAAAGTGGATAAAAACGAACTATTATCCAAAATAAACGAGCTTGATGAAAACAAATTAAAGGAGATGAACCTGAACAAGGCAGACATCAGACAAAAGTTAAGCAGCGTTGATTTGGAAGCTTTTCAGAAGATGCTTGGTGAGCAGGGACCTGAAATCATCAGTAAAATAAAAGACATTATTAAATAAATCATGAATATATTTATTAATGCCTGAGGTCAGTATTCTGTATGCAATTTAGCCATCCTGTTTCAAATTGGAGGAAAGGGTTATGAGTGATGACCTTGGTAAAAAAATTCAACAGATTGCAGAAATGCTTGGTCAGGACAGTGTTCCCGATAATGTAAAGGAACTTGTCGCACTATTGGCCAACTCCCTGACATCAAAAGATAGCTCTTCGGACAAAGCAGATCCCTCTGGCGGGACTGTCCCCTCAACCGGGACTTTCCCTTCCGGAACAGTCTCATCAGCAGGAACCGCCTCCTCCGGAGAAGCGTCTGAAAAGCCGGCAACGAATGATCCCCTGAATAATCCCGATTTGGTGAATACCGCCAGGAAAGCGCTTTCCAAAGCAAGCTCGGGCAATGATCCGCGCATTAACCTTCTGCATGCCATAAAACCATTTATGAACAACAAGCGCCAAAAAAAGATAGGGACCTGCATTCAACTGCTTCAAGTGGCAGGACTGAGCAGAATCCTGAATGATCAGGATAAAAACCCGAAGTAGATTCTTTGTAAGGAGGCGGTATGGATGCCATACAAAAGGCCTGTACATAATTCAAAAAAATATACCTTTCCATTTTACAGTCCGAAGCCTTCCTATTCAATGAACGCGTCTGCTCCGCTGTTGCATAAGGATTTCTTCGGAATACCTCTTCCAAATGAAAAGGAGGCCTATCCCGGGCATTTCGCCGGGAAAAAGAAGATCCCTGCACTGACGGGGATCCTGGAGTTTGTACGTGAACACATAAAAATAGAGGAATTAATACTTATCGGCTTGATTATTCTAATGCTTGATGAATCTATAGATGACGATCTGCTTCTTGTAATTTTAATCTATATTCTTCTGTTTTGAATAAATTCAATTCAATTACAAAAAATAAGCAGGGAAAGTATTCATCATGCAAAGAAACTTGAGCATTCATTTTTTGCATTCTCCAATCACAAATGAAGAAAGGAACGGTAATGCATAAAAAAACCATCCTGCTGGTCCTGGTAACACTTATCACCGTTACCACCCTGCTATATATGACGCAAATTCTTGACAGGCTCAATTATAGCGTAGCAACACTTTCAAAATATGGTTCCAGTGGATCCGAGGTCACAAAAATTCAGACAAGGCTGTCGAATTGGGGTTATTATACCGGTGATATTGACGGACTCTATGGATATATGACTTATAGCGCTGTAAAGTCCTTTCAGATTAAAAACGGATTGGACGCCGATGGAATAGCAGGTCCTCAAACACTGGCAGCCCTCGGTCTTCCAACGGGTGCCGCTCAAAAAGCATCGAGCCAGACAGCCGGTGACAACGGCTCGGGCGATGTGCAACTACTTGCACGGCTGATTCATGGGGAGGCCAGGGGAGAACCTTACGAGGGCAAGGTCGCTGTGGGAGCAGTTGTACTGAACAGGACAATAGATTCAAGATTCCCCAAGACTGTCGCTGGAGTGATTTATCAACCCGGAGCCTTCGATGCTGTAGATGACGGACAAATAAACCTGGCACCGGATTCCAGTTCATTGAATGCAGCAAGGGATGCATTGAACGGTTGGGACCCTTCCTATGGCTGCGTTTACTATTATAATCCAAATACCGCAACCAGTGCATGGATCTGGTCAAGACCGATCATTATTGTCATAGGAAATCATAATTTCGCTAAATAAGGTTAACCATCCATACTTTGATTAACTTTGACGTTTTTTTGCAAACCTTCTCTGAAAATTCGGACAAGGTATACTGCAAAAATAGTGAAAAAGCCGGTAGCAAATACCCAACCGGCACAATAGCGAAATAACTGGTTATCGCTCAGATAAATCGCAAATATCACCGCTGCAAATACCACATCAAAAACAAGCATGCCGAGGGCTAATTTCCAGAAGCTTCGGTCAGCGATGGACTTCCCTGCCATGAACGGCTTTGGCATGCCTTCGGTTGCGGCCAAAAACCACATAAATGTATAAGCTTTGAAAAACGACAGGCACAAAAACAAAACACCGATCGTCACAATATCAATGAATACCGCTGCAATCATAAGATTCGGCCTTGTAGTCAACGCGGCTTTTGTCACAATGACCGCAGGCACACCCGCCACCATCAGGAATACTGCAAGAAGGGCGGCAGACAACACAGCTCTGATCGAGATGAGAAAAATTTTGAAGAAATATGTTTTTAATCCTGTCAAAAACAATCCTCGCTTCTTATCCCCGTGTTCAAGGCTGTCCCGCACCACCAGCAGATAGCCCGGAACCAGCAGTCCGGCTGCAATTGACATAACCAATGCGAATATCGCCAATACGATAAATGCAGTAGGAAGGACATTGGGATTTATCAACATCTGCAATATGGACAACATGCCCTCGAAAATGCCCCCTCCCGTCATATTGATGATCCCCATGACCATCGCAATAACTGGTATAAAAGCATTTGCAACAGCTGCGAAAAGCATTAGGATTCCAATCATTATGATAATGAACGGTCGTTTCATCACGGCGTATGTAGTTGTTTCAAAAATGTTCATTTCCATCCTTCTTTCAATTAGTTGTTCAAAAGGAGCATTTCCTGGCAGGGGACTTTGCGGAAAGTGCCCCTTTACCTATATCAGTCCCTTCATACTAAGGCTGATACGTTTCTTGGCTACATCCACGGACAATACCCTGACCTTGACGATATCGCCCAGAGATACCACTTCCATCGCATTTTTTATAAATCTGTCTGCTAACTCGGAGATATGCACAAGTCCATCCTGATGTACACCGATATCCACAAACGCTCCAAAATCAGCAACATTTCTAACTGTCCCGGTCAGTTCCATCCCTGGCTTCAGATCGGAAATATCCATTACGTCCGTTAGCAGAACCGGCTTTGGCAGTTCATCCCTGGGATCGCGCCCAGGCTTGAGCAACTCGTTGACAATATCCCGGAGAGTAGGTATTCCAACCCCTATTGCTTCTGCAACTTCGCCAATGCCTTTTTTCTCAACAGCCTTCATCAGATCCCCAAGACGTTTGTTCTGAGCATCCTCAAGTTTGTACCCCATCTTGTCCAGAAGCTTTTCCGCTGCAGAATACGCCTCCGGATGAACAGAAGTATTATCCAGGATACTTTTTCCGCCCTGTATCCTTAAAAACCCTGCACACTGTTCAAATGCCTTGTCACCCAGCTTTTTGACCTTTTTTAATTCCTGTCTGCTCTTGAAGCGTCCGTTGGTCTCCCTGTATTCCACAATGTTTTTTGCTACAGTTGAGTTGATGCCGGAAACAAAGGAGAGCAAGGAGGGGGAAGCGGTATTCAGATCCACGCCCACACTGTTGACGCAGTCTTCAACAACTCCGCCAAGAGTCTCACCAAGCTTTTTCTGGTTCATGTCATGCTGATATTGGCCCACCCCTATCGCCTTTGGGTCGATCTTCACCAATTCCGCCAGCGGATCCTGCAGCCTCCTGGCGATGGAAACCGCACTTCTGAGAGATACGTCGAACTCCGGAAATTCCTCAGCAGCCAGCTTTGATGCGGAATATACCGAGGCGCCCGCTTCACTGACCACCATATAGAAAATCTTTCTGCCGACCTTTTTTAACAGGTTGGCAACAAATATCTCTGATTCTTTGGAAGCGGTACCGTTTCCTATTGATATGAGATCGACCTTGCAGCGGTCTATCAAGTTCAACAGGACTTTCTCCGCTTCTTCCACCTTGCTTTGGGGAGGCGTCGGATAAATGACCGTAGTTGTCAGTACGCGTCCGGTGCCATCGACGACTGCGATCTTGCAGCCGGTGCGATATGCCGGGTCAAGCCCTAGTACGACTCTGTCTTTTACAGGAGGCTGAAGTAAAAGATGCCTCAGGTTTTCGGCAAATACCTTCATTGCCTGTTCTCCGGCAAGTTCGGACAGTTCATTTCTAACCTCGTTCTCGATGGAGGGTGAGATGAGGCGTTTGTAGGAATCCTCGACAGCCCTTTCAACATACATGGATGTGATCGAACGATCCCGCTTCACATTTTTAGACTTCAGAAATGCAGTAACAAGCTCCTCCGGCATTTCTATGCCTGCCTCCAGGAATTCCTCCTTCTCCCCTCTGTTTATGGCCAGTATTCTATGCTTTGCTGTTTTTGAAACAGGCTCTCTGAAATTGTAATAAAGCCTGTAAACGGAATCTTCTTCTTTTTTAGCTTTGGAAACCAGTGTGCCGTGTCTGAAGAACAGCTCCCTGATAACCTTTCTTGTTTCCGCATCGTCTGAGATTTCCTCGGCAATGATATCCATGGAGCCCGACAGCGCTTCTTCCGTATTGTTCACACCCTTTTCGGCATCTATAAAGGGTGATGCAATTTCATCAATACTTCCTTTCATGATCTCCTGATCAAAAAGAATCCGTGCAAGTGGTTCAAGTCCCTTCTCCCTGGCTATTGATGCCCTGGTTCTTCTCTTTGGCTTGAAAGGCCTGTAAATATCATCGATTTCTTGCAGGCTCTTACATGCATTAAGAGCTTTGGATATTTCCGGCATCATTTTACCCTGCTCTTCTATCAGCCTTCTGACATCTTCTCTTCTCTCTTCAAGACTTCGCAGATAAACAAGCCTTTCATGCAGTTCCCTAAGTACCTGGTCGTCCAGTTCCCCGGTCAATTCTTTCCTGTATCGGGCAATAAACGGAATCGTGCAGCCGTCATCAACAAGTTTGATGGTGTTCTGCACCTGGAACGGTTTTAATTTGAACTCCTGTATTAGTTGAACCGATATGTCAGTCATTCGTTTCACTCCTTATTCTTATAATGCATTGGTTCTAAGAAAAATTTTCAGTTGAAGAAAAATTTTCTTACCCAAGTATAAAATTTACTGAGAAAATTTTATACTATTACTGCGTTTCGACGAGGCCGGTCACAAGCTTAGCTTACTGCCCGCCAATGCATCCTGGGCCGGAGATATGCTCTTGGCCTGAAAACCACATCGGTATCCGCCACCAATGCTTTTTGAGAAGTAAAAGAGCTATAGACGCGGATGACGTCTTGAGCCTCTTTATAATGCCTCACCCAAAGCAGCAAGGGAATCGAATATAAAATCCGGTTTAACAGGGGATGTCCCTACATCCTCAAGCTGCGTTTCACCTGTCAGTACCAGAATACCTGTTATTCCATTATGAACCCCCGTGGCGATATCCGTATATAACCTGTCTCCGACAAAGGCAAGTTCCTCGGGATTCATACCCGTTATCATCCTGATCATCTCTACCGTTTCGCGAAATGGTTTTCCGAGGTATTTCGGTTTCACTCCGGTCGAGGCCTCCACCAGGGCGCACATAGCGCCGCAATCCGGTATGAAGCCATCCTCAGTGGGGCAGTTGAGGTCAAGATGCGTCGCCAAAAACAATGCCCCATCTCTGATAAAGGTACACGCCCTGGATATTTTTTCATAGGTCAGAGTCGTATCAAACCCCAGCACTACAATGTCCGGCTTATCTTCAGTCAATCTGATGCCGCCTTTCCTGAAGCTCTCCTCAAGCAGTCCTGTTCCAACGAGATAAACACCTTTATCCGGATAATTCTCTTTTAAAAATTTTATCGTAACATCGCCAGAGGTGACTACCCTGTCTTCTTCTACAAAACATCCCATCCCGGACAGCTTCTGTTTATAGAAGGACCCGTTCCTTGAAGAATTATTCGTAAAAAACAGGAACTCCCTTCCCGTTTCCCTTAATTTTTCAAGAAATCCCAATGAACCTTCAATCAGCTTATCTCCGAGGTAAAACGTACCGTCCATGTCCAGGACAAACAACTTTTTTGACCTTAGTATCCCCAGTTCTTCAGTCATAGAACCTCCTGACAAGGATATCGGCAAATTCTGTCAATTTTCCCTTTGACTCGCAAAAACGCAGTAAAGTATATTTATCCCGAAGGTACATTGCGTTCAACAAACTGTCGGCAAACAATACCCTGTCTATTCCAAGTTCCTTAGGGCTGACAGTTGCTCCGATTTTTTCAAGCAGACCTGTGACGAGGCCGACAGAAGGATAATCGATCCCTGCCGGAAGCAAATCCGCAGCAAGCTCATAAAGCATAGCAGTAACCACTGTCGCTGTGCCTACGGCATTGCCGTGAAGAGGATGTTCCCGGCCCGCCTCTATTGCTTTGACTTCCCAGTAATGAGCCAGTTGGTGCTCCGTTCCTGAAGCCGGTCTGGATATACCGACAAGTCCCATGGATATACCGGTGAGAATCAATGCTTCAATAAGATGCCTTATAGCTTTTTCATCCCTTGCAGCAAGCCCTTCCGTACTTTCGACACATTTTCCCACTCCGTTTTGTACAAGCTTGGCTGTTGTTTCACAGTAATACTCGCCTATCATAATCCTGGACATTTGCCAATCGGCAAGAGCTGTAAGCTTTCCCAGAACATCTCCGTATCCGGCGCGAATCATCACCATGGGCGCATTTTTCATAATAGAAGTGTCGGCAAATATCGCATAAGGATACTTTCCTGGAAAAGTCAGCTTTTTACCGTTGATAATCAAAGGTGAAACTACCGAAGCGTAGCCATCCATGGATGGTGCCGTACCCACGATTGCAAACGGTTTGTTTGTCCTGAACGCAACAATCCTTGCAAGGTCATTCAGGACACCGGACCCAACTGCGAGCAGCAGGGACGTTTCCTGTTCAAGTTCAATCAGCAGTCTTCCTATTGCATGCTCATCAGGTATCAGGTCATGATTCCCTTTCGGATATACAAACGATTTCAGTTGGAAGCCTTCCTTTTCAAGATGTGCGATCACACTTCCACCGAATATGTCATGAGTGTTGTTATCGGTTATAACTAACAGCTTTCCGCCTTTGAACGGCATAAGGCCGTTTACGAGTTCGTCCAGGATACCATTGCGGACTACAAGTTTTTCAATGTCTACGGAATGCCTTTTGCCGCATGAACAATTAAAACTGAAGCCTGGCAGTTCTTCAATGCCTGTGTTGAATAAATCTTTCATAGGACCCACCCTTCTGCTTCTTCTACAATTGCCACAATTCTTTACGCCCTGTTGACGCACCTATGGCTCCTGCTTTTAATATTTCTACAATATCTTCCTTGTTTTCAATAAGACCGCCTGCAATAACCGGAAGTTCCAAAAGGCTGCAGACCTTTTTTATAACTGCCGGCATCAGCGCGGGCATAATTTCAACCATATCCGGGGCAGATGCTTTCGCCGTCTTTATGGTCTGGTCAAAGGACTGGCTGTCCAACAGGAAAAACCTTTGTATCGTAAAAAGGCCGGCATCCCTGGCATGCTTTATATGCGGTGTTTTAGTACTGATAATGCCATCCGGCTTAACCACGCGGGCTATGTATTCTACAGCCTTTTGGTCCTTGCCGAGCCCTTCCAGGAGATCCATATGTACAAAAACAAATTTTCCGCTTTCCCTGATCCTGCCAACCAGGTCCTTCACATTGAAAATATCACAATGCAGCAGAAATACTACTGATACGCCTGCCCTTATGGCTGCATCCACATCCTCTTCGGTTCGGACTGCGGCAATAATCGGATTTTGTTCTATGGAGGTCAAAACCTTATTCATAACATCATCCCTGGCCATAACTGGCACTCTTTTAGTATTCCTTCGGATTCGCGGATATATAAACTTTACCACACCTGACATTCACAGTCCATACGTAAATAAGCGGACAAAAAGAGGGGACAGTTTTACACACAGGTTCATGTACCACCCATGAACCTGTGTGCAAAACTGTCCCCCTTTCTCTCGTATGCGAGCGTGCTGCGATATGTTTAGAAGGCCCGTATTACCGGCTTTTCCCGTTTTTTAAAGTTGACTTTTCAAAACGCCCTTCTCCGGCATTTTCTCCAAGCTGATCATTCGAAGCACTTGGTTTGCATTTTTTGTCTACTTCGTTGGCTTTACTCTTCTTGTCAATCATTTACGATCCTCCTTCCCTTGGGTACTAGAAAAATTTTTTATTGGTTATTGATAGATATATTATTTGCATTTTAAAGAAAAATATGTCTCCCTTTCAATTGAATATTCAAAAAAAAAGAAACCCTTGAAGGGTTCCCATTCTTCTATGGTTTTATATTCCTCTATTTTGCCTTAAAGTGCTCTTCTGCCCATTTGGCGGCTTCTTTAACCAATGCCTGGTGCTTTGGATCTATCTTGTTATTATAATGATTTCTGCTTTTGTAAAAATGAATGTCAAAAACACCATTCATATTATTCTTCTTCACTGCGTCAAGGTTTGTCCCGCGCCCATAACCTCCGCTTCTTGAGCTTACAGTCTTGTTCGCGGTATACTTGTCCATCCCTGCATGAGGCATTCCTGACATGGAACCAGCCAGTTCCAGACCATCAACACTTACAATAACCGCTCTTCTTTCCCAACTCCAGGTACCGCCGAATATTTTTTTCATGGTAGCAGTGTCTTTAGCACTCATTGTCTCACAGTCCGCGTGGTTGTGTCCATAAGTCCTTTTCACCCTGAAGCTCAGGCCTGTGCCGATATCATAAACCGTTGCGGTGTCACCTATTGCAAAGGTTTTTTCAACACTTCCGAACCATAAGGGCATAAAATCGGTCTGTGTAGTTTTCTTAGCGGCCTCTTTCGGTTGTTCTGCATCTTTCCTGTCCGTTTTTTCAGTGCCATTATCAGAAGTTTGCTCTGTCACTTTCTCCATTGTCGACGCCTTAACCGGTGCTGTTCCAGATGAAACCTTCTTTACAACCGCAGCGGTATTGGCTGCTGTTGTTTTCGCCTCTTGCTTTGACACTTCAGTAACCTTTTCACCATTTGTCAATTTGCTCAATAACTTCAGGGTGGAGCCTCCGGCAATTCCATCATTGTCATAGCCATACTTTTGTTGCAGTTTTTTTACTGCTGCAGTAGTTGCCGGACCAAAAAAGCCGGTTGCATTTGTATCAAGGTAGCCAAGTTTAATGAGCTTCTTTTGCATTTCTGCTACGGAACTATTTTCGTCGCCTTCTTTAAGCAGTCCTGAAACGGCAGCAGTCTTTCCTTTGCCTAAGAGCCTGTCCAAAAGAGATAAGGTAGTTTTGCCGACAATGCCGTCAGCATCATAACCATATTCCTTCTGAAGCTTTTTCACTGCTTCTTCTGTTGCAATTCCATAATAACCTGTAGCTTCTGTCGATAAGTACCCCAGCCGTATCAAATCCTGTTGCAGTTCTTTTACATCGATCCCCTGTGCTTCTTTTCCAAGCGTGGCTGATGACGCTGAAACAGAAGCCGAGCCAAATGCCATTGTGCAAAAAATAACAGCTGCCATGGCGATGGCTATTCTCCTTTTATGCATGGATAACTCCTCTCCATTTCACTTGCGAGGTTAGTTGACGGGTTAGGTAGAAGAGACTCCCTTTTATGAAATGTACAGGCAATAGATTCCTCGTCTGCCGCATTCATAAATTCACCCCAAATTTAAATCCCCCGCTCCCTTACTTCGGTTTGTAAGAGATTCAGTGCACAGCAGTCGAATTATTTCCCATTTGATTCACTTGGAACTGTATGAAAAAGACAGGCTTGTCCGAATACTGCAATACAATTGTAACAAATATTTCATAAATATGAAATATAAAATTTATGGTTTTAAAAAAAACGTATGTATACGCAATGAATAATACGGCTAAGAAATAAAAAACTAAGGGAGTATGGAAAAAAAACTAAAGGAGTATTACCATGAGAAAACTTCAGGCATTTTTCGAGAGCATGTGTGAAGCACGGACCGCGGCAGCAGCCTTATCTGAAGCAGGCTGCGGCAAAGCTCACCTGGATCTCTCCGGTGCATTGGACTATGAATATTCGCAGGAAATCAACACTACTGGAAATTATGACCCGTCTGAGGAAGGAAGAGATCATTTTTCAGCTTTGCTGATGGACCTGTGGTCAAGAGGTTTGACTGACAAGCGATCGCTTGCAACAGCACTGGGAACTATCGCACCTTGGCAGGATGACTGTGAGGAAGGGGAATTGAAAATAAGCACCCGGCTTTTTCTCAAAGTACCTGATGAAGTGGCAGAAAAAGCTTTTGGCATCATTCATAAAAATGGAGGAAGGATTTTCCCGACTGCTATGATATAATATGTAGAGATCCTTCCTTTGCAGGTGGTATGTCAGGCAGATACCGGAAATGACCCTTTTCAGCGCGAAAGCCATATGCAGGAGGGCCATCCGCCTCACACAATTAAAAGGAAGCAGGAGAAGACATGCAGTCGGTTGATGTTGACACCAGAAACGCAAATGTAAAAATAGAAAAGTACATTCTGACATTATATCCCCGCCTTTCCTACAGTACACTTCAGAAAGCATTCCGCAAAAGGGATATAAAGGTGAATGGAACAAGAGTCGGCAGGGATTATACGGTTATACCCGGAGATAGGCTGGAGATTTATATTGTTGATGATCTGCTGTCGGGGCATGATTCCGGAGTCATAAAAAAAGCCGAGGACTTTTCCGTTGTGTATGAGGATGAGAACATCCTGATTGTTAATAAAGCGCAGGGTGTCCCCGTTCATCCCGATAAGGAGCAAACGAGGGGGACCTTGATAGATCTTGTCAGAGAATATCTGATAGGAAAGGGCGGAGTACCCTCCACCAGTGCAAATTTTCAACCGGCATTATGCCATAGGCTGGACCGGAATACAGGTGGACTTGTCATTATTGCAAAAAATCACACAAGTCATGATATCATTCTTCAAAAACTGGAATCCAGGGAAATTAAGAAAACCTATCAGTGCCTTGTCAAAGGCCGGATGGACAGACGGGAAGCCACGCTGAAAGCCTATCTGTGGAAAGATGCGGACAAGAGCCGTGTTTTCGTCGGCGAACAAAGAACTACCGGTTCCGTGGAGATTATAACAGGCTACAAGGTACTTGAATATGATCCCTCTGCTGACGTCAGCCGTCTGGAGGTTGAATTAATCACCGGACGGACCCACCAGATCAGGGCTCATCTTGCATTCATCGGGCATCCTGTGATTGGCGACGGGAAATATGGAACAAATGCGGTCAACCGTAACTACGGTAGAAAGCAACAGGCACTCTGGGCCTGCAGGATAAAATTTGCCTTCTCCGATAAAAATCCGCTTGATTATCTGAACGGAAAAGAAATCAAGATTGAACCGGAATTTTAGTAAACCCATTCCGCTTTGTTGAATAAAAAACGCAGCCGCTTGGGATAAGCAGGCCGCATTTTTTATTCAAAAAATAGCTATATAATACACCGGTTTAAAAATCGGTACCCGCCACCCACGATTTTGGCGAAGCAAAGGAACCATTGAGGCGGGGGACATCTTTCGCCTCGTTATAACACATCAGTACCAGTCATTTGTATAAGTGGGGAACATTTTTGCCTTGCTATATCAGTTATCGTCCAATAAACTGTTGTACAAAAACCTTACCATATGTTTCACTGCTTTCAATCCCAATGCCTGTCACCTTGAAACCTGAATTGAGGATATTCTTCTTGTGGCTGTCCGATGCCATCCAGGCTTTGAATGCGCCTTCAACGGTTTTATTCCCTGCAATGTTCTCACCGGCTGATTTGAAAACATTGTCAAACTGCCTCATCATATCAAAAGGTGATCCGTAAGTAGGAGACTGATGCGAAAAATAGCTGTTGGCCGTCATATCCTTCGCTTTCTCCCTTGCCACTTTCATAAGGTTTTCATCGATTGCCAGCTGCTCCAGACCTGCATCTGTGCGTGCCTTGTTAACCAGTTCAAGCAGCTTTAGCTCATCCTGCGACAGATTCGCATTTATTGCTGCGGGAGTGGCGCTTTTTGCCGGAGTTGTCTTTGGGACATCCTTCTCCTTGGATTTATCATTGGATTTATCGTTTGCTTTATTCTTACTTGTTTCCAATGGCACTTCTTCTGTTTTGGAAGTATTTGCTGAAGCCGTAACAGCTTCCCCTAACGAAATGTACCTTCCGTCAACAGCTCCGACAACACCATCTCCATCATTGTAAATGGCATACCAGTCCCCCAGTTTTCCAATAACTGTGACTTCCTGTCCCTTTTCAAGCTTGCAGATGGACGGGAAGCTTGTTGACGGACCTTCCCGGACATTCAGCCTGCCTGCAGTAACCGTTGCAGCCGCGTAATCCGTCCTCTCAAGCGAGAGCTGGTTTTTGATGACGCTGTCTGCCGAAGCTCCAAAGCATGTGGATGAAACAAGGAAAACAGCCAATGCTGCCAAAATGACAATCTTTCTTTTCATACAATTACCTCCAACTATCTAGTTATGCAAAAATTTTGATTTGCTGTTAATAGTATTAACAAAAAAAAATGAATTATTTGCATGAATATAACAATCCGGCAATAATTTTTCATGGCAGTTGTTCATCCGGCATGTCATCAGCTATAAATTATTTATATGCTCAGGGTAAGCAAATTCACTGTGACCCCTGTATACAAAGTAAATTTTTACTTTATTTCTATAAACATCCGGATGCGGCCGCCAGCTATTACCGCTCCTCTCCGTTGTAGTTGCGTTGCGCCTGTCAGTATGACGAGCCGTTGGTTTCTCATTGCTTCATGTGTCCACCGCATACGTATCTTCAGTGATTTGAACGATATTCAAAAGAACCCTTCACCTGACATGTTTTAGTGAAAAAAGAGGTTTGACTAAGAGAATAGTTAGATGGTAAAATGAGGATGCCGAGATATACTGCTCAGTCTCTGGGTAAGCTACCGGATTTTAAGAATAGTAGAGGTAATATGTATGAAGAGGATGAGAAAAACATTAGCGGTTCTATTTATACTGGCTCTTACCGTCATTACGGCCGGCTGCACTGACAGCAAAACGCCCGGAGATGGCGGCGGATCCGGGGTCTCGACTCTGCAAGCTGTCGCAACCGCACAGAAGGCAGAGACCACGCAGGACACTGTTACGGCAAAGACTTCTACCACAACACAGGCTTCAGTCACAACAGGAACTGCAGCGACCAAAAAGCCGGTGCTTATACAAACGGATCTAAAACCCATAAAGGATGTTTATAAGGATGATTTCCTGATAGGCACCGCTGTATCCATGAGAAATCTGACAAACAACAGGCTTGACCTCTTCAAAATGCATTTCAACGTAGCGACAGCAGAAAACGCTATGAAACCAAGCGCGTTGCAACCCACGAAGGGTCTGTTCAGCTTTTCGGGAGCGGATATGGTTGTCAATCTGGTATTGGCTACGGGAGCGAAGATGCATGGACATACGCTGGTATGGCACCAACAGACGCCGGCATGGATGAATACCAGTACGAGCGCCGAACCCCTTGGGCGGGAGGAAGCTCTTGAAAATCTGAGGACTCACATAAAGACTGTCATAGAGCATTTCGGCAACAAAGTAATATCATGGGACGTAGTGAACGAAGCCATGAGCGACAATCCAAACAACCCGAATGACTGGAAGGCCTCATTGCGTAAAACTCCGTGGCTTGCCGTCATAGGGGATGGCTATGTGGAACAGGCCTTTCTTGCCGCCAGAGAAGTGCTGGACGCCCATCCCGATTGGGATATCAAACTCTACTATAACGACTACAGCATGGACAACCAAAACAAGGCGACAGCGGTATACAATATGGCGAAGGAGATCAATGACAACTACAAGAAAACGCATCCGGGCAAGCTCCTTATCGACGGCATCGGCATGCAGGAACATGAGAACCTGTCCACAGATCCCGCCAATGTGGAGAATTCGCTGAAGAGGTTCATATCTCTGGGTGTCGAGATAAGCATAAGCGAACTTGACATAGACTCGACAATCAATGGCAAGTATACTAAAGAATCCGATAACGCCGAGGCTTACTTATACGCGAAGTTGTTTAAAATATTCAAGGCCCATGCGGCAAACATCAGCCGTGTCACCTTCTGGGGAATGGACGACGGCACTAGTTGGATTAATTCTTCAGGTCCTCTGCCGTTTGATGAGAGACTTAAGGCAAAACCGGCTTATTACGGAGTAACAGAACCGGACAGGATAATTGCTGAGCATAAGTAGTTATAATCTATATCGGGTCAGGCGTTGTGAAAGCCTGCCCATTATACCATTGGGGATGCACTTCCATTTCATGCATCCGTGTGAACCATGCATTAATTTTTATGCATGGTTCACATTCTCTAAACCCAAACTTTCTATCACTTGCATAGATGCTTTGTATTGTGGATGCACAAGAATGTAAATACAATTCTCTACCGGTAATGATGATGAAGGGGGTTGAAAGGCTCCCGGCGGACTACCCCGCGGTGAATGGGGCAGGACCGGCGGCTGCCTTTGCTATCTGCTCATATCATTGGTACTAATACATACTAAGGCTTCCGGGCTTGCAGCCTCTTGTTTCTATAGTAAAGAACAATATCTGCAGAGACCATGATCGAGTTCAGCAGATACAGAAATACGACTCCGTCACGACTGTACAATAGTTTGTGGATAATTCCGGCGACATACCCCACTACTACTATATACAGGAATGCGACGCTTTTCCCTTTCGTATCCCTGGATTTAAAGGATTTATAAATGGAAAACGGCCATGCAAGTCCAAAACAGACCAGCATGATAATTTCAAATATACTCATGCATTAATACGCCTTTCCCCAGTAAACAAGTGAACTGGCTTCTTTCCCGCAGCAGATACACTTATTCGAAACCGGTTCTTCATTAAATGGCATACAGCGCGAAGTGGCACCCGTTTTTTCCTTGATGGCATCCTCACATGCTCTGTCCCCGCACCACATGGCTTTTATGAATCCCGGCGTCTGATTGATGATCTGCTCGAATTCCTGCATTTCAACTGCAGTATAGGTCTTTTCCTCTCTTAGGGCCATTGCCTTGGCAAACAGGTTATCATGGATCGTATCCAGAAGTTCTGCAACTTTGCTTTCCAGTTCATCCATTTGTACAAACAGTTTTTCACGTGTATCCCTTCTGACAAGGACAACCTGCCCTTTTTCAATATCTTTGGGACCAATTTCAAGACGGATCGGAACTCCCTTCATTTCATATTCACTAAATTTCCAACCCGGTGATTTATCACTGTCATCCATCTTGACTCTGACAGTTTTGGACAACCTGGAAACAAGCTCTGAAGCCTTTTCGAGAACCCCTTCCTTATGCTGGGATACAGGTATCACCACTACTTGGACCGGAGCGACCCTTGGAGGCAGAACAAGTCCGCTGTCATCGCCGTGGACCATGATGATACCGCCGATGATGCGGGTTGACATGCCCCAGGATGTCTGATGCACATACTGCAGCTGATTTGCACTGTCGGTATATTGAATGTCAAACGCTTTCGCAAAACCGTCGCCAAAATTGTGCGAGGTGCCGGACTGCAATGCAAGACCGTTGTGCATAAGGCTTTCAATCGTATAGGTAGCCCTGGCTCCCGCAAATTTTTCCTTTTCGGTTTTCTGTCCCTTTACAACCGGGATTGCAAGAACATTTTCGCAGAATTCTGCATACACATTGAGCATCCTGATGGTCTCCTCCTGCGATTCTTCCGCAGTCGCATGCGCAGTATGGCCTTCCTGCCACAGGAATTCAAGCGTTCTCAGGAAAGGGCGTGTAGTCTTCTCCCATCTCACGACGGAACACCATTGGTTGTAAAGCTTCGGCAAATCCCTGTAGGAATGGATGATATTGGCATAGTGATCGCAAAACAATGTTTCTGAAGTCGGCCTTACGCAAAGTTTCTCCGTCAGCTGTTCAGTCCCGCCGTGAGTGACCCAGGCAACTTCAGGTGCAAAACCTTCCACATGGTCTTTTTCCTTCTGCAGCAGGCTCTCCGGGATGAACATCGGCATATAAACATTTTCATGTCCTGTCAGTTTGAATCTGCTGTCAAGCTCTTTCTGGATGTTTTCCCAGATCGCATAGCCATATGGCCTAATGATCATACAGCCTCTTACGCTGGCATAATCTACAAGATCCGCCTTTTTGATGACATCGGTATACCATTGCGTAAAGTCCTGATTCATTGATGTTATTTCTTCGACAAACTTTTTGTCCTGTGCCATAAAACCACTCCTTTAATCTATTTTTTATTCTTTCATTTATCATACCTGTTGCAGGAAATATATCACACTCATTTACCAGGCACCGGAAGCAAGTAATCCGCCGTTTATCAACGATATTTCTGCAAAGCAGATTGTATTGCCTGCAAATAAAAAACCGCCCCTAAATACTATAAAGGGACGGACTAATCCGTGGTACCACCCAATTTGGATACCTTACTCAACAAGCCTTTATCGCTGCATCTGCGGCAACCTCATCGGCTGCATCTCAGGGGTGGGAAGAAAGGGTTCACCTTTCGCAGTCCCGTCATCGACATTTCTTTATATTAAAATTTAGTATATTACAACTGCTTTCAGCTGTCAATATCCGCGATGATGCAGAGTTTTGGCAACTTACACTAAATTATCATTTTTTATTCATTTATTTACATATTTATGTTATAATGGCTTTTGTTTCTTGTAATAATTTTGGAATTGGTGAGGTAATAAGATGTTAATTGATTCGGTAAAAGTTAAGGTAACAGCGAGAGAGCTGGGATCGGACCTTTGTGGCATAGCATCTGCAGAAAGTTTCAACGATGCTCCAGTTGGACACAGACCGACAGATATATACAGTAAATGCAGATCCGTCATTGTGTTTGCCAAAAGAATGCCTCCGGAGTCCATGTTCGCAGAAAATTGCGTACCCTATACAATCTATTGTGATAATATAATCAGGACTATTGATGATATAGGATGCAAATTGTGCGAAGCTTTGGAAGAAATGGGAATCGGCGCTGTCCCAATCCCCTCCGACGATCCGTATGAGCACTGGGATAAGGAAAAGCAATACGGACGTGCCATCCTTTCAATGCGACATGCCGGATATCTCGCCGGCTTGGGCGTTATAACCAGAAACACTCTTTTGACAAATATGAAACTCGGTAATATAATTCAAATAGGCGCAGTGCTTGTCGATACGTCCCTTGATCCGGATAAACCTGCGGAATACAGAATGTGTCCGGACAATTGCGGACTTTGTATTGAAGCCTGTCCGGTAAATGCTCTTGACGGAAAAACTGTTGATCAAAAGAAATGCAGACCTTTATCGAACTTCAGGAACGAAAGAGGCTTTGTTTTGAAGAAATGTAATATTTGCAGAAAAATATGCCCCAACTATGCAGGAATAAAACCAGGTTTCTAATAGTCTATGGCTAACCCTGCAGGGCGGAAACGGGAGAATCTATCATGAAGGTAGGCATTGGTCAGGACAGCCATAGATTTGATTTCGAAGATCACGAGAAAAAGCTGGTACTCGGAGGAATCATTTTTGACGGCGAACCTCCTCTAAAAGGCAACAGTGATGCCGATGTGATACTACATTCCATTACCAACGCCATTTCCAGTGTAACGTGTGTCAACATTCTCGGCGATGTCAGTGATGAACTATGCCTGAATCAGGGAATCACAGACAGCAGTGTATATCTGCAAAAAGCAATGCAATACATGGATGATCATAGAATCGTACATGTTGCAATTTCGATAGAATGCCTGCGGCCTAAAATCACACCCCGGATGGCAGATATCCGGCGAACCCTTTCCATACTCCTCGATATCCCTGAAAACTGTATCGGAATAACCGCCACTACAGGCGAAGGCCTCACCCAATTCGGGCAAGGCCTTGGCATACAAGTATTGAGTATCATTACCGTAATTTAGTTTCTAAATAATAGCTTTTCTTTTTTGAAAAGAGCAGCCGCAAGCCACAGGGTAGCTGCCACAAATATTAATGAGGAAACCAGTGCAACCAATAGATTCATATAATTGATCGCACCCCCCAATATCATTTTAAATGCTGAAATCGTATTAAGCACAGGTACGGCAAACATATAAGTCTGCAGGTCGCCCGGCTGCATGAACATCGTCGCATATCCGGGAATCATCGCACCCAGCATCAGAAACGTCATATACGTCTGAGCTTCCTTGTACGATTTGGCGAATGCACTAAGGGCTATCTGGATACCGGAAAACGTCATTCCAAGTGCTGCTGTGATAATGAGTGCAAGCACTACAGCTACAGGCTGCAGCTCAAATCCTGCTATCCGGGTGTCCGTACCCATTGTGAGTGAGTTCGGATTTACGGCATATCCTATTGCAAGTCCAGCCACTATCGCTATAACACTCACCAAAGAGAACAGTGTTACCGCAAGATATTTCCCGAGCAGCAGGGAACCTCTGTCCGGCATGGTAGTAAGCAGTGGTTCAAAAGTTTTTCGTTCCTTCTCTCCTGCCACCAGATCGGTTGCAGCAGGTATTCCGCCGACCGATACCAGCATCCCGATCATCAGGGGCAACAGCATTATGATCATCATATTGCTTCCCTGCTGATTTGTCGCTACATTGGTTCTCTCGACCACTACAGGCTTAAGAATATCCTGACTGAGTCCCAGATCTGCAATTCTTGCGCTGATAATCCCTTCCTTGAAATTATCGATCGCCCCTGCAACAATATCGACACTAGCTTCGGACTTCGTTTTGGATTTATCATATTTAAGAGTGATTTTAAACGGTTCTCCCTTTTTCATTTTGTCAGCAAAGCCGCTTTCAAAATTGATGATACATCTGACTGTTTCATTTTTAAGAGCCTCATCCGGGTTCTCTACATCCATCAGATTCAGGTTTGAATTCCCGGAAATCAGCTTTTCCTTGACCAATTGCCTTATTTCAGGGGTGTTTGAAGTCTGTGAAAGTGCTATTGTCACATTTTCGCTCAAGCCTTTTGTGAATTTTTCCGCGCTGCCCCCCATGATAATATTAATCATGGGAATCAATAGCATTGGCAGCAGAATGCTTGTGATAATAGTCCTTTTATCTCTGGTCAGATCCTTAACTTCCTTTTTAAAGACGGTCAATATATGTTTTAGCTTCATTTTGCACCTGCCAATCTGACAAATATCTCTTCCAGATCACGATCCCCATACTTTTCCTTAAGCTCTTCCACTATGCCTGTTTCAACCAGCTTGCCCTTATGTATGAAACCAACTCTGTCACACAGCTTGTCGACTTCATTCATGGTATGACTTGAAAATATGATGGTTTTCCCTTCCCCTTTGCATTCCATAATGAAGGACTGTACTTCTCTTGCCGCACTGACATCAAGACCGGCTGTCGGTTCGTCAAAAAGCATGATATCCGGATCATGGATGATAGAACGAGCGAAGGCAACCTTCTGCTTCATTCCCTTGGACAGCTTCACCGCCCTCTTGTTCATGAAATCCTGCATTCCGAAAAGAGATGCCAGATGCTGCGACCTTTCCTTGATGGCTGCTTTATCCATCCCGTTGAGTTCTCCAAAATAGGCAATATTCTCAGCAGAAGTGAGGCGGTCGTAAAGCCCGGTTTCTCCTCCGAACAAAATGCCTATGTGCGCTCTCACCTTTTCGGGCTCTTTTACCACATCCAAGCCACCCAGTGTTGCATGCCCCGACGTAGGCTGCAGCATTGTAGCAAGCATCCTGAGTGTTGTTGTCTTTCCTGCTCCATTTTCACCAAGCAATCCGAAAATTTCGCCCTTATTTACCTTGAAGCTGATTTTATCCACTGCTGTGAATTTTTCAAATCTTTTCTCAAGCTCATGCACTTCTATCATTGCATCTGTCCTTTCCTATTGCGTAGTTTGATTGCAATCCAGAAAGCCATTTCATGACTTTTAGGGCAGCCAATCCGATTATCTCCCCAAACCTGCTATTGCAACTGCAATAGCCAGATCCTCCCTGGTGGTGATCTTGATATTATAATAACTGCTCTGCACAAGCTGCACTTTCATGTCCTGTCTCTCAACAAGTACTGCATCATCAGTCCCGTCAAAGCCTTCTTCCACAGCTCTTCTGTGCGCTTGTACGATTAGTGGATAGCGGAAGGCCTGCGGCGTCTGTATCGACCAGAGACTGCTTCTGTCAACGGTTTCATCTACAAATCCGTCAGCACCACCACGCTTGATGGTATCCTTTACAGGTACTGCCGCTATTGCAGCACCGCTTTGCGCCGCTGCAGAAATACATGCCATTATGCTGTCTTCGTCGATAAATGGTCTTGCTCCATCATGGATCAACACGATGCCACAGTCCGGACTCACACTCATTAGCCCATTGAAAACGGATTGCTGCCTCGTGGAACCTCCCGATACAATACACCTGACTTTCCCGAATCCATATCTGTCGGTGATATTTTCCCTGCAATACCCGACTTCTTCCTCATTGGCTACAACGACAATCTCATCAATCACGGTGCAATCCGCAAACACCTGTATGGTTCTGGCAAGTAAAGGCTTCCCCAGTATATCGATGTACTGCTTGTTCTGATCCAGGCCCATTCGTGTTCCTTTGCCTGCTGCCGCGATAATCACGCTTACTCTTTCATTTCTTTCACTATACATACGTTCTGTATCCTCCCGGAGTCTGAGCCTATAATAGAAATTTCAACCCGATGCATGCGCAAGCAGTTTACATAGTCTGCTACCAGCCCCGGATTTAGTTTGCAAATGACCACAAAAAAGCGGGGTAATCCTCCCCCGCTTCAGCTGTCATTTTTAAATCACTCTTTCAATCGTATACTTTGGTTTTGCAAAAATCATTCGGCCTGCCGCGGTTTGAAGTATGCTCGTCACGGTCACGTTGAGGCTTTCACCAATATGTCTCCTGCCGCCGTCTATGACGATCATTGTCCCATCATCAAGATACCCGATGCCCTGACCATTTTCCTTACCGTCCTTTATTACCTGTACCGTCATGTCTTCTCCGGGCAAGGCGATTGGCTTTACAGCATTTGCCAGTTCATTTATATTCAGCACAGGTACTCCCTGGAAATTCGCTACCTTGTTCAGATTGAAATCAATGGTAAGCACTTTGCCACCTAGTTTCTGAGCAAGCTTCAGCAGTGCGCTGTCCACCTCGGAATCGGAGCTGACCTCGGCATTCTCTATTCTCACCGGAAACTCCAGATCCTTTTGGATCATATTTAAAACATCAAGTCCACGCCTGCCTTTATTGCGTTTCAAAGCATCCTGCGAATCGGCAATGTGCCTGAGCTCTTCCAGCACGAAGCTTGGAACGACAAGTTCCCCTTCTATAAAACCGCTCCTGCAGATGTCAACGATCCTGCCGTCGATAATGACACTTGTATCAAGAATCTTGGGCTCAGGCGACTGCGGTCCTTCTTTACCTGCCGAAGCCCTGCCCTTTACGGAATCAAAGATATTCTCATTCTTTTTGCCTGCTGCTATTGCAACACCCAGACAACCGAATAGAATGTTGACAACAATGGAGATCGGCCTACCTATAATAGCAATATCTTTTATCGGAATCGTTGCCAAATTGGCAACAACAAGACCTACGACAAGGCCTATGGAACTGACTACCAGTTCATACAGTGTAAGCTTCTGCAAAAAAAGCTCCATCTTGTCCAGACTTGATACAACAATTTCAATAATTTTATTTCCGGTCGAATAGAATAGGAGGGCCGCAGCCAAAGAAAATACTACGAATACAACTGCCTTGAGCTCCGGTGGTGTATCCGTCAGTTGATAAATGAAAAATGTTCTTGTAAGTGTGATTCCAGTAATACATCCTATCGTTGCAAACGAGAATTTGATTACATTGTTCAGCACAATATTTACTCCCCTATAAATAATATTCTCCGGTCAATTAGGGTAATTAAGTTGCAGAAATATTTTGTTACCAAGGACTGATAAATTTCTGCAACTATTACTGACGGTAAGATAAATGCAAAACCTGCGGTGCATTCCTTTTTGCATTATCTATAACATTAAATTCTGAGGAAATCGTTAATAACCATTTCTATCTCTATTTGATCGGTATCCCCTGCCAGTACAAGTTCACTTATCAAGATCTGCCTTGCGCTGTTAAGCATCTTTCTCTCACCGGTGGATAATCCCTTTTCGCGCTCCCTGATCATGAGTATCCTTACAACATCAGCCACTTCATAGATATTGCCGCTTTTGATCTTTGACATATTTTCTCTGTAACGTTTGTTCCAGTTGTTTGTGACATTCACATTTTGATCCTGAAGTATTTCAAAGACCTTGTCCACATCGCGGCTTTCAATGATTTCCCTGATCCCTATGCCAGCTACATTAAGTGTCGGGATCATTACCTTCATGTCACCGACAGGCATTTTCATCACATAATAGTTCTGCTTATGACCAAGGATTTCCCTTTCCTCAATGGACTCAATCACTCCGGCTCCGTGCATTGGGTAAACGATTTTATCGCCTACATTAAACATATCAATTCCTCCAAACGAACCCCATAAGTATACGCTTCACAAATGTGATTTGTCCTTTGTAAGATATCGTTCGGCGAATCAAAAGGGTTCAGCCTGCTGTCGTCTGGAACGATTTCAGAAAAAATAATCTGAATAAATAAAACTTCCGTATTGTAAATATAAAGGAAGTGTTTGATGGTATATTTCGACCCACGTCTTTGAGTATACTACAAACTGGTTTTAATGTCAAAGTAAATCATTCTATCATCGGAACTGCGACCATGTCAACTCCTATTTCCCGCATGGCGTCATTGGCCAGTTTGCGGCTTTCCTGCGATATTTTGACAGTACTGTCTGACAAGCATGGATATGCAAGACGGCATTGACAAGAAGTTGTCCGAACAATTATAATTGAATCGTGCTTAAATATTGTTCCATGTAAATTCCAAGTATTTTTTTGCACTAATGTAAATTTTTATTTCCGGAATTTATGTGAGAATGGTCGAATCAGTAGCAATATGCATCAGGAGGTTAGCATTGTGAAAGATATGTTAATTGACGAATTCCAATATACCGTTCAGGAACTGCTGTTTAGAAACAAGAGCATCGTTGATTCCATCACGAAATTTCAGGACTCCAATGCCAGGGTCAATCGCTCTATCGTAAAGGCAGTAACCCAGTGCGGCTGCATCAAAATAGATGCCAGGAAGCAGGATATGCCGGAAGACGGTGATTTTGAACAAGTACGCGATGCAATGAAGACACATGTGACAGGAAAATTGTGTGAGAACTGCAGGGATCAGATCGAAAAGGAACTTGGGAAAAATTTGTATTACATGGCATCCTTATGCAACACCCTTGACCTGAACCTTTACGATGTAATCATTAAAGAACAGGATCGGGTCAAAATGCTTGGACAATACAATCTGGGCTGAAAATTAAAGTTTGTGGAATTCAAAGAGGGGACGCTTCCCGTTTAAATTCCACTCAAAGCAAAAGGCTGATACTGGTCAGCCTTTTATTTTTTGCCATTTAGGGGAATTTGTCAGCAAATTGTGTCATGGATGCAACAGCTCTGTCGATATGGACGAATTCTTAAGAATTGCGCCCTGGGAGGGACTTGATGTCTCCGGGATTTTTTCACAGATAACTTAAACTCTCCTATTTTCAAGCAGTACTTGTTCCCTTACACGACGCAGGCCCTCTTTGATTGCCCTCGCCCTAAGCTCTCCGATGCCTTCCACCTCATCCATCTGCGCAATCGTCGCCTTACAGATCCCCTGCAGGTTTCCGAACGCATCGATCAGCTTCCTGGCAATGGTCATCGGCACTCTGGGCACCTTGCTCATGATCCTGTACCCCTTCGGCATTACATATACGTCAGGCGAACCAGGCACTTTGTAGAAGCCCAGGGCATGGCAGATACAAGTCAGATCCATCAGTTCATCGTATGCGAACGAGCTGATTCTCTTTAAGATATCATCTGCAGTAATATTATCGTTTTGCAGCATGTAGTCCTCCACCACAAGCCTGCCGTCTTCCTCAACGTAGGCCATAAGTTCTTCGAGCTGCATACTCAGCAGTCTTCCCTCATTTCCGAGTTCCACGATATATCTCTCGATCTCGGCAACCACGCGCATGACCATTTCC
This sequence comes from Bacillota bacterium, assembly GCA_023399355.1. Lineage (GTDB taxonomy): Bacteria > Bacillota > Clostridia > Acetivibrionales > DTU013 > UBA1305. The sequence continues at coordinate 49,864 of JAEWQC010000112.1, forward strand.
GTTCTCTGCATGACCTTCGCCACATCATTGAGCGTTGCAATGTCTTCGAACTCCAGAATGCTGAGATTGTTGGCGGTGGAAGCAAGTACGGCCACATATTTTTCAAGCGTCTGAAGTGCCTGATTGGCTCTTGTAAGTATTGCGGAGGTATCTCGCAGGATATACTTGCGCGAACCTTTGTAAAGCGTTATGATATTACGCCTCTGGGAGATGCAAACGACGATTTCACCGGTTTGTTTTGAAAACCTTTCAGCACTTTTATGCCTTGTACCGGTCTCCTCGGTATAGATTGACGGGTCGGGTATCAGCAGTGTATTGGCAAAAAGTATTGTACTCTGATCCTCACTGAGTACTATCGCCCCATCCATCTTGGCAAGCTCGTATAATCTTGCCGGCGAAAATTCCTTATTGATAAAGAAACCGCCTTCCACTGCATTCATTACCCTCTCAGAATCGCCAATGACAATAAGCGCACCTGTCCTGGCCTTCAATATGTTCTCGAGTCCTTCCCGCAGCGGTGTTCCCGGAGCCATGATCTTCAGCAGTTCCAGTATCTGATCGTCCTTGTAGCGTTCAATATGCATAGTGGTTTCATCAGCCTCCTGCTTCAAAAATAATGTCCAACACCCCTTGTATATTTGAAACCGGGCAAATGTCAAAGCCTTTGGCATTTTTAATCTGCCCCGCCATCTTCAAATTGCCTTCCGGTATTATAACGCTGTTAAAGCCAAGCCTCATTGCCTCGGAAATTCTCTTGTCAATCTGGCCTACCGCCCTGACCTCACCAGTCAATCCAATTTCACCGATCAGAACACAGCCCTCCCGAACAGGTACATTTCTAAAGCTTGAAGCCACAGCGGCAGCGATACCAAGATCGCAGGCCGGCTCATCCAGCCTGATGCCTCCTACGACATTTACATACGCATCAAAATTATATAGCTGCAGGCCGACACGCTTTTCCAGCACAGCCATCAGCATGGTAAGCCTGTTATAGTCAATTCCCGTCGCCATTCTCCTTGGTACGCCAAAATTCGTAGCACAAACCAGCGACTGTATTTCGATCAGCATCGGCCTGGTACCCTCAAGACTTGAAACGACGACTGAGCCCGGAACACTGCCGGGCCTGCCCGACAACATCATTTCAGAAGGGTTGGATACCTCCGCAAGTCCGGAATCCCGCATTTCGAATATCCCGATTTCATTCGTCGAACCGAAACGATTCTTAACCGCCCTCAGTATTCTGAAGCTCAAGTGCCTGTCACCCTCAAAATAAAGCACCGTGTCAACCATATGTTCAAGTACCCTGGGACCTGCGATGGCACCTTCCTTGGTCACATGGCCGACGATCATGACAGTGATTCCGGTTCCTTTTGCCAGCTTCATCAGCGCCGCAGTAACCTCCCTGACCTGACTGACACTGCCGGGCGCCGAAGTGATGGCATCGGTGTACATGGTCTGAATGGAGTCTATAATCACCAGTCCCGGTTTTTCCGAGGCAATCAGCGAGGTAATCGTCTCATAATTTGACGCAGAGACAATGAACAAATCAGCGCGTTTTACGCCAAGCCTGTCTGCACGCATTTTAATCTGGCCGACCGACTCTTCTCCTGAAATATATAGTATTTTCGAACCTGAATGAATCGTGCTGCATATTTGCAGCAGTAATGTGGACTTTCCAATTCCGGGGTCCCCTCCGACAAGGATAAGTGATCCCTTCACGACACCACCGCCCAGAACGCGATCCAGTTCCTTCATTCCCGTCAGGCTGCGGTCTTCATTGCCGGAGCTGATTTCTCCAAGACTGACAGGCTTGACGGAGCCTTCCTGTATGGCCGTTCCCTTGACAGGGGACGCTGCCTGGCGCTCTTCGACAAATGTGTTCCATTGCATGCAGGCAGGACATTTTCCCAGCCATCCCGACGATTCATAACCGCATTCCTGACAGACAAATACCGACTTGCTCTTGGGCATAACCCCTCCTGACGGCGAATATCCCTTTATACTAAGATCGTTCATTTCTACATTTTTTTTGCAACTTATTTACCAAAGGTATTATACCATATGATGGCAATACAATAGATTAAATTCTCATAACACATTTATCCGGACACTCTTCACCACATAGAATGCAAAAAGACCTGAGGATGCAGTTGAAGGTGAACAGGGCATCAAAGAATATCCTATATATAGAAGATATCTCGGTTCATCATCGGGGCATCCACAACTGGACAAGCCCTGCCACCATCATTCGGGACAGGCATAGTTTAGAGTTCCCCTGCCTCGATAAGCGCATCAAGGACAAGGATGAACATGGCGTGTGACCATGTGAGCGGTATGACCCATGCAGGTTTGCCGTTTCCCTTGTCTATCTGTTCGGGCAGAAGTCCCTGGTCTGTCGTTCCCTTTATCGCCCAATCAAGATATTCATGTGCTTTTACATAGGATTTCTTCTCTATATGGAAAAGAGCAGCCCAAAGTGTTGCAATGATCCACGGATTCCCCCCGATATAGCTGTCCCCCTCGTATCGTAAAAGACCCCCTGCGGGACTTCCTGCAAGCGCCTGTTCAACTGCTTGTGCGGTAGCCTCCATCCGCGGGTCGTCAGGGGGGTATATCCCAAAAGGGTAGCACAGACCCAACAGGCTTATGTCGGCAGTTCGATCCAGCAGCGAATAATCTCTGACAATGCTCCTGTCGTTCATTTTGAGCCATACCTTGGCATCCGTGGGTTCTTCACCCCAACCATTGAGCTTCACGCGTACACTTCTGGCAAAACGGTTTAATTCACTTTTCCAGAAATTCGCCTGCAGGGCCTCACGAAGTCTGCCTGCAGCTTCACGCCAGACTTCTGCAAGCTGCTGCAATCCTTCCGGCCCTACCTCTGCCGCTTCCCCTGCTGCCTCTGCTGCCAGCCCCGTCTTTGCCGTTCCTCCTGCTTCTGCTGTTGGCCCCGCTTCCGCTGCCCCCCCTGCCTCTGTCAGTTCCCCTGTATCTGCTGCTAGTCCCATCTCTGTTGATTCCGCTGTTAATTCCCCTGCTGATTCCGCTTCCCTTGTCCCTGCCGCTTCCCCTGCCATACTCACTGCACTGCAGGTACGCTCTGCACACAGTATTTCTGCGATCTTCGCTCCTGCTTCCATCCCGGCACATACTGCAGCAGTGGAGTAAGCATGTTCACCGAGTCTCTCCTCCCACAGGTCAAAACTGAGCCACGGCAGTCCTGTTTCATGATCCATATAGTTCAGCAGAAAGTCTGTTCCCCTTTTGACACTTGGCCACATTTCAGCGAGAAAGGCCTTGTCGCCGCTCATAATATAATGTTTCAGAATTCCCCAGATAATTGAACCGCCCTCATCAACCTGCAACCCCCAGGATGGTGCAAGATTTCCATCCATCTGATATCTTTGCTGCCAGCTGCCTTCCTCGTCCTGGACTCCCGCAGCCCAGCGATAAAAATCACCGGCATTGCGGGAAAGACCGCATTTGTCAAGCGCCGTAGTGATAAAAGCCGCATCTCTTCCCCAACAGTATGCATACCTGCCGCACCTGGCAAATTCCTCATCTATTTCAGGTGCTGCCAAAAGCGCTCCAGTATTTTTATCCGCCATCAGGGCAATAACCAGCAAAGAACGCTTGTACAGTGTGTCGATTGTTGTAATACCGGTACTGATCCGTCTTGCGCTATGGATATAATTCCGCCAGTAAACGGCTGTACGTTCAAGCTCCTCACAGGGATCACAATGGATGATTTCCCGGGTAAGCATTTTTAGTGTTTTCAAACCATGGGACATGCAAATGTAAAGCGCAAAGCATATTTTCCCCCCGGCTGCAATCATCCGGGGCTCCCAGAGCAAGGCACCTTCATTCATCATTCCAATGGATTCGCTGCCCTTCAATTGCCCTTGTCCGGCATGGTTCAACGCGTTCCCGCCAAGTTCGTATGCTCCGGCTTTTGTATGGGAAGATACACTGTAATAATAACCATTCTTAAAATGAATAAGTGCGGAAAGGTTCTGTTCAAACAGAATACCCGCCATGTCAGGAGTGGTCGATATGGACGAAGAGTATGCCGTAAAGCCTGTATTAATGGCATTAGCGGAATTATTTACAATTTCATAATGTCGGATGAATACATCCTTGTCAGGCAGTGCAAAATCGGATTGTCTTACCAGGAGTCCACTATTCTCATTAGTATATGAAGTGACCGCTATGTTTGTATCTTCCTGATAGGTTTGTTCCGTGCGCCATTCTTCCGAATTAAGCCATGATGTGCCTTGCCTGACCTCAGGGCAGGTAATTCCCGCAATCAGCCTCCCGATATGCTGCGGAAAGTCAATATGAGGCCAGAACAGCCTTATCAGTTCGCCCCTGTCGTCAAGACAGCCAAGCATGCTTGAATTGCCGGTAATCATGCTATTGAAATGTGATTTTGCCATGTTGTCCTCCAGTGCACTTTGTAGATGATGAATAGCCATACTGCATCCGGGTTCATTTTATCATAAATATTTTCACTCAAAAAGTGCAAAATAATATAAACCGCAGTTTTGGAGGATGCTTATGACTCTGCTTCAAAGCCTGATGCTGCACATCACTCAGATTGTACAAGTGCTGGTGTTTGTCGCCGGCTGCTATTTTTTCGGCATCTCTGTTTTTGGCTGGAAAAAAAGAAATGAAAAGAATTTAACAGCTTGTATTCCCGAGAAAAGATTTGCACTTGTAATAGCCGCACATAACGAGGAATTGGTCATAGGCCATGTCATTGACAGCCTTTCCGGCCAGAATTATCCCAAGAACCTATATGACATTTTTGTTGTCGCAGATAACTGCACCGACAGGACAGCGGCCATTGCCCGAAGGCATGGAGCTCTGGTGTACAAGCGGTTTGACACGGAAAAGAGGGGGAAAGGACATGCACTCGAATGGATTTTTGAACGCATTTATGAGATGTGTGACAAATATGATGTGGTAAGCGTGTTTGATGCAGACAACCTGGTGTCCTCGAATTTTTTGGATGAGATGAACCGTCAGTTGTGCAAGGGACACAAAGTGGTCCAGGGCTATATTGACAGTAAAAACCCTTTTGATTCCTGGATTACCTGTTCCTATTCCATTGCCTTCTGGCTGGCTAACAGAATTTTCCAGTTGCCGCGTTACTATCTCGGATTATGCTGCGGACTTTGCGGAACAGGCTTTTGTATAGATTTATCCGTATTGAAACAGATCGGCTGGGGTGCCACCTGTCTTACTGAAGATCTGGAATTCACCATGAAACTGGCGTTAAACGGCATGAAGGTGGCCTGGGCACATGATGCCATCGTTTACGATGAAAAACCGCTGACGCTGAAACAGTCCTGGCGTCAACGGAAAAGATGGATGCAGGGGCATGCGGATTGTGCAGGGAGGTTCTTAGGGCCTCTTTTCAAAAGAGCCTTCAAGAAAAACGATCTGGTGGCTTTTGACTGTGCTGTATATCTGTTTCAGCCAATCCGCTTCGTTTTCATTGGCTTGATCAGTGTAATGCTATGGGTTCAAACCTTTTATCCCGAGGCGCCGTTTTACACGATGCAGTATGTTTTCCCGACCGCCGTCTGGTATGTGTTCATCGTACTGCAATTCATGTACGGTCCTCTTGTCGTACTCGCAGAAAACAGGTTCGATGTCAGAGTACTGCTGGCCTTCATCGTATATCCGTTTTATTGCCTTACCTGGGTGCCTATCACCATTCAGGGCTACCTGAGTAAAGACAACAAGGAATGGAACCACACCGAGCATACCCGCGAGATTACAATAGAAGAACTTGAGAAGGCACAAAGCCCGCTCAAGCCCACCGAAGCATCAAGATACCAGTAGAGGGAGACAGCTCTCAGCTTTTTGAATGGAGGGCAATTCTCAGAGTTCAATAAAATAAAAGGACAGTTCTTATTGAACTCTTAAAGCAGAGTAATTCTCCGTATTCCATATAATGGCCGGACAGTTCTTTATTTAACTCTTAATACTCTTTTACTCAGTTATATCCCGGATCAACTTCTCTACTATTCCTGCATGCAGCCCATTATCGCCGGAATCCAGTATACTTCTCAAATAGGGGATTGCTGTCTTACTCATCGCAGCTATCTCGTCATATTCTTTCTGATGTGTACGTATATAATCACCGGGGTTCGAGGAGGCTGATGGTGTCGTGATCGTAGATAGCAGTTTGTCTATTTTTTCGGCTATTTGTCCCTGTGATTCAGGATTCGATATGCTGACGCTCCATTTTGCGGCAGCAGCGTCAATAATCTTCGCCAGCTTATCCGTATCATTGGCAAGTGGTTTCAGACTCCCATAAACGGACTCAATATCCTTTCGGGAAAAACTGAAGACCATGTCATAGGTATCCTTTTCCAAGTCTCCGGTCGATTTCGTATCACGGAATGCGAAGGTAATCTCCTCTACATTGTCGATCATGGCAAACAGTACCAGTGCATTCAGTTTGGAATTGATCTCAAGCTTCGAGCCGGATGTGCTGATTGGCCATTCTCCTGGATATCCGGTATCACCGGCTGCTTCATAGTAGGCTGTCAGACCAAAGGGCTTCTCCTTTGTCTTCAGAGAAATGTACTGTTGGTTGAAAAATGTGTCCGGCAGGGGCAGGTTGCCTACAAGCGACATGTCCTTGATATGGTTTCCGACATATTTCGTTTTGTACTTTGCAATTTCCTGAAGGTTATAACGAACACTTGAAAGAAGTTCTCCGGTCGCGGCTCCGGAAGCCTTTCCCGCATTTAGCGTGACCACTCCGGAAATATTGCTTCTGTCCGAATCTTTTCCCGTATCGGAAGGAGTCCCTGCCACACTTCCACCACCTACCCCGGCCCCCAATATGATTGCAACGCCGAATAAAGCAGCGAGCAGTATTACCGGCAGAAGAACCGCCTGCTTTGTACTGCTGCGGAAATTCATAATAGCCGCCAGCCTTGCCTTCAGCGTTATCTTTTCCTCGCACATGGTTGTTGACAGAATTCCGACGGGGTATTTTCGTTCCGATGCAACAGAAATCAATGTCTCCCCATATGCCTGCCTGTCATCCGTATTCAAGCCCGCAATTACCTGCTCATCACAGGATAATTCACAGGCCCGGCTCATCTCCCGTTTTATAAGAATCATAAAAGGATTGAACCAGTGGAGTGACGCCACCAAGACCAAAAACCACTTGATGGCAATGTCCCTGCGCAGCTGATGAGTCAATTCATGTCTGAGGATGTTATCCAGCTGTTTTGATGAATAGTTTTGATCCGGCAGGAGAATATAGGGTCTGATGAGTCCGATCAGCATGGGTGTTGCTGAAAATCGGTTGCGGAACAGCCTGGTACCTTTCAGCTGCATTTTCATCAAATCCTGCCGGATACCAAGGATTTTCATATCTTCAGCTACTGCCGGTGCATTGAACCGTTTTAGCCGGCATATAAAGAGCAGGTAACCGCAGACATGGAACAACAATGCTGCAAGTGCACCCAGAAACCAGACAAGCAAAGCTATTCGGCTGAACAGACCGTTAAGATATGCGGCATGATCCGTATCATCATTATAGGAGCCATCCTTTACCTTTTGCTGAACTGTTGAAGCGGATGCCGCAGAACTCCCCTCCCGGGCTGACCCATTATGGACTTGTGTTTTTGCAGACGTACCCGGGTCAAAGGAGTTTCCCATGGAGTTTACGCTTGAATCGGAGGAGTAAAAAAGACTGTTAATCAAGCTCGCTTCAAAAGAAAATGGAAATACAAGGCGTAGAAGTACAACCAGCCAGATATAGTATTGAAATGTTTTCGAGACTTTCTCTTTTATGAACGGTTTGATGGCAAAGATGCACAATGCAAGAATACTGCCGGACAGTGAAAGTGATAAAATCAGGGTCAGCGTCTCATTCATTGCTGCCACCTGCCTTGAACATCGCCCGCAGTTCTTCGATGTCCTGCCTGTTCAGCCTGTTTCCCGAGACAAGTGAAGCAACCATGTCTTTTGCACTGCCTCCATATAGACGGTCGATCATTTTTTGTGTCATATCATCACTGTATTCCATTTCCGAGATCAACGGGGAGTAGTAGAACACTTCCTTTTTCACAGCTAAAACGATCCCCTTTTCACAAAGCCTGCGCAGCAGCGTTTTTATCGTGGAGCCGTCCCAATCGCTTGATGCTTCCAATGCCTGCCGGATAGCCGCAATCGGGAGCGCTCCCTTTGCAGTCCAAAGCACCCGCATCACTTCAAGCTCGGATCCTGTTATCTTTGAAGCCAAGGATTTCATGATAAACCTCCTGTCGAGGTTACTGTTGTAACCTTAATACAAGTTTACGTCTGTAACCCCGATTTGTCAAGAAAATACTGACCTTATGAAGCAAATTGATCAGTTTCACAAGTGCTTATCTTTAGGTTTTTGCAAAAGCAGGCTTCACTACAGGCAGCACAGATCGGGCGAAAGAGCCCGGGAATGTGGAGTTTGTCACTTTCGACGAGTTAAGGATGTTATGATTAAGGTTCGACTTCAAAGGCCTATTTGAAGCGCCCCATCTAAATAAGTGCTTACGAAGCACTTATTCTTTTCTCAGGCTGTTGTATACTGCAAGCGCATCGGTAATATTGTATTGCTCGGATTGATGATTTCCTCTGGCGCCGGCTGTAACTAAAATGTATTCCTGCTTACCTTCTTTGGCAAGACTCGCGAGACATAGACCGGCTTCATCGGTGTATCCGGTTTTTCCTCCCAGAATTTCCCTTCCTTTAATACTTGGGTCGCTGAGTTTTTCAAAGATCGTACTATAAAAGGTTATCCCATCCGGATGTTTATTCGTAGGTTGTGTGGAATGGCGTGATGAAGTGAAAATTTCCCGGAAAGTATCATTTTGCAGAGCATAGCTTAGGAGAATAGCCAGATCTTTTACTGTTGTGTAGTGGTCTTCATCGTGAAGTCCGGTCGAATTTTTAAAATGGGTATTGTCCATGCCAATGTCTGCCGCCTCTTTATTCATTATTTTTACAAAGTTCTGCTCCGATCCCGCAATCCGATCAGCAAGTCCAATACAGCATTCCGCACCGCTTGGCAGCATTACTCCGTATAGCAGATCGATTGCCCTGACCTGCTCACCCGGTTGGAAACCTGCCATTGATGCATTTGCTTCGTACAGTCCCTGAAACGTAGAATTGGCAAGTTTGATTTTTTCCTTCAGATCAGGTAAATTTTCTATCGCAACAATGGCTGTCATAATTTTAGTCAAAGAAGCAGGATAGATTTTTTCTTCGCTATTTTTTTGCATCAGGATGGTATGATCTTTTAAGCGGATCAAAATCGCATCAGGACTGTTCAGTTTGTCTGAAGATATCGAAACAGAAGGATCTGTTTTTATCTTCGCCGGAGGAACCGGTGTTGTTTTATCGCCAGAGGGATTGGGTTCCGTCTTTGACGTAGGAACCGTTGTTGTTCTATCATCATAATAAGAATCAGATATTGTCTTTAGCAAAGAATATGACGAGGTTTCATCACCATATTTCTCCTCAGATATCAGGTGATTTCCAGGAGTAATGATAGATTTGTAAATCAAAGCAGCAATGACAGCCATCAACAGAAACGTCACAAATATCCGTATTCCCGGTTTTTTCTTTTTACCTTTTCGTGTCACAATAAAACAACTCCTTATTCTGTTTTGATACTATTCAAGCACAGAACAAGGGACTATGTTGGAATTCCAGCTTATGAATTTCTTAAGATTTTCTTATCCCGGTATCTGGAGTTTCACCGTGATGTACCTGTTCTTTACGTCACTGCCGCACCTAAATAATTGTAAAAACAGGAACAGAACACATTAAGGAGAAAATCATCCTATCTTAAGGCTTTATTAAGACATTTCTTTTTTAAATATCCTATAATAAACAAGCTGATTACAAAGGAGGTGCATTTAGTGATCATTCCGATTTTAATGCTTGTTATCATGTCGATTACATGGTTTATCAGTACTTTGCCATTCCTGATTCCATATCATATAC
>JAEWQC010000116.1 GCA_023399355.1 Bacillota bacterium
ACGCCGTCACCCAGAATTACAATACACAGGTAGCCAAGCCCGGCGACCCCATCAGAACCGGATACACCTTTGGCGGCTGGTACGCCGGTGACAACGGAACGGGCAGTGCGATCACTTTCCCCTGCACATTGACAGCGGACAAAACCGTCTACGCAAAGTGGACAATTAATACATATACGGTAACCTACAAGAACAATTATAACAACACCGATGCAACAGACTTTAATACTCTGGCAGTGGTTTATGGCAGTAAGTTGTCTGCTCCGACGCAGCCTACAAGAACCGGATATACTTTCGGAGGCTGGTATACAGAAGCCGCTTGTACAGACGCGTGGAATTTTAGAAACAATACGGTGGCGGACAATATAACTCTCTATGCAAAGTGGACGGCAGCCCCGAATACTACATATTCTGTCACCTATGCTCCGAATGGTGCAACCTCAGGCAACGTACCGGTTGACAGCAATGAATATATCTCAGGCACTGCGGCAAAGGTAAAAGCCAATTCGGGAAGCCTTGCCAGAGCGGGCTACAACTTTGGCGGCTGGAGCAATGAGACAACATATACAGCTGGACAAACCCTCACAATTACAGGTAATGTTACGTTGTCAGCAGTTTGGACGGCAGTACTGGCAACTTATACGGTGACCTACAATAATAACTATACCGGAGGCGGTACATATGCGACACAGACAAGTATCGCATCAGGCGCAATCTTGACGAAACCTTCAGATCCAGGCTGTAGCGGCTATTCGTTTATTGGCTGGTATAAAGATGCAGCTTGTGTGAATCTATGGAAGTTTAGCATTGATACTGTCAAAGCAGATGTGAACCTATATGCTAAGTGGGTAGAAAAAACATACACCGTCAGTGGTAAAGTAGTAGATGATGCAGAAACACCTGTTGCCGTCATTGGTGCTAAAGTAACAGTAAAACAGGGGAATGTCCAGTTTGGAAATACTGGAACAACAGACAGCAACGGCACCTTCACTATAACAGGCGTGCCTGACGGTACCTATAACCTTATTGTTACCAATGATGAACAGGAAGTTACAACCTGCATTACTGTCAGCGGAGGCAACTATACGTACACAGGATCCATCACATTGCCAAGCGGCAATAAAAATTCAACATTGGATGTCATCGGCTCGGAAACACCAAATGTTGTAGTGGATAATCTGAACAATGTTTTTAATGATTCAAATGTGTATGGTACTTCTGATCAAAGTACCGTTTCAAACGGTGGCACTGTTGAAATAAAGTTAACCGTGCAGAAAAATGATAATTCGACGAACAAAGCTACAGTCGAAGCGGCTATGAGTTCCGACGGATACACAACAGGGACTATTCTTGATGTAGATATGACAAAGACATCGACATCAAGCAGCGGTGCATCTGAGGAGTCAGCAATCACAGCAACAAGTAACCTTATCACGATTATCATACCGCTCCCCGCTGAGCTTCAGGGCAAGGCCAACTATGTTGTATACCGTGCCCATGATTATGGAAGTGGCGTTGTGGCAGACGCCATTACAACTACCGCAAAAAATGGTGAATATATAGAAGTCAACAGTGATAAAACCCAGATTACAGCACATTTAAAATACTTCAGTACCTATGCTATTGCATATACCACCAGCAGTTCAACTCCGTCTACACCTTCGTCCAGTTCCGTGGCTGTTAGTAGCTATGCAATTAAATCAACGGCAGGCGCTGGTGGCAGCATAAGTCCGAGCGGCAGCGTGAACGTGACAGCAGGGCAGAGTAAAACCTACACTATTACAGTCAATCAAGGTTACAAAATTTCCGATGTGATGGTAGACGGCAAAAGCGTTGGTGCCGTCGCAAGCTATACCTTCTCGAATGTAAGCACAGCACACACGATAGAAGCGGTATTTGCGAAAGCTGCTGGTTTGCCTCATTATATAAATGACAAGGGCAATAATGTGTTCATCGGCTTTGCCTCGGATGCCGGCGGTACAATGAAATACATTGCGCCGCAAGGCAAGACAGTGCTGTTCAAAGAAAATCCGAAGAACTTTACAGATATTTCCGGGAATTGGGCAAAATCATATATTGATTTCGTCACGGAAAGAGAACTGTTCTTAGGCACCGGCAACAATACATTCTCACCTGAAACAGGAATGACAAGAGCCATGCTTGCAACAGTTATTGGCAGGCTTTATGAGAGGTCATACAGCGAACTCGCAACGACGGGTACCGAAAGCAAGTTCAGTGACGCCGACTACAACGCCTATTATGGAAACTATGTTGATTGGGCAGTTGAAAACAATATAATTACCGGTGTTGGAAACGGTAAATTTGAACCGGATCGAAAGACAACCCGCGAAGAGATGGCTGTGATGCTTTACCGCTTTGCAAAATTCCTGAACGTTTCCGTCACCGTTTCGGGAGCATTGGAGCTGAATTATCCAGATGCCTCATCCATATCGTCCTGGGCAGCAGATGCGGCGAAGTATTGCCAGAAAACCGGAATCATTTCAGGTCGTGACGGCGGAAAATTCGTCCCGCAGGGCATGGCAACAAGAGCAGAGGTTGCGACTATTCTACAAAGATTCATTGAGAATACAGTAAAATAGTATTACCGGCACATATTAACAGTGAACATAGAAATAGATGGCGCAGATAGATACCGCCTCTGAAAATAACCGACAACCGGGTATTTTTAGGGGCGGTATCTATTTGGTATATTTCAGTGCTAAAGCTAACGGCGACCACAAGTAGATAATTACTTTGACACACATTCAAGTCCCCTTGAGTGAACAAATGTATTCTATGGGAAGAGATACATGCATATAAAAGTCAGCTACAGCCAATGGTAACAAGTTCAGAAGAAGTCGGAATTATGTTACCTTGCTCTGAAAATGGGTTTTACAATTACTTCGCAGGAATACATGCTAATGTAAATAATTGTGTGATGAAAAGAAAAATTGATCAATGGATACTGCCACAGTTTGAATACATTGTTTGCTCATTTAAAGCAGAGAATTTTCATTTTCTCCTTATGTAGTTTTTAGAAATATACCCTGCCGCCAAGGCTCCACCAGGTTCAAACGGCATCTTTTTTGTATCCTCAAGGCATACAGAATGTTGTGTGAGGATTGAGAGGCTGAAAGGTTGACAAATGAAGGATTCTGGGCAATTTTAGAGTGACAGTGACAAAGTAACCCTTGAGGAGATAAATAAGATGAAATAGGGATCAAATATGTATTTTTTCAGGCTTTTTACCTCTTTTTGTTTGACAGATGCTATCTATTGACATTGAATTTGTGAAATAATACACTAATATGGAATTATATATACTATTGGCTACATATCGGACGAGAAGGGAGAAATAAAGTATTGAATAATCGTACTGTAAGTTATCGAGTTGAAGCATGGGATATGCTGCAACATCTGTTTAAAGTGAAAAAAATCAGTGACCATACTCTGCGTTTTGTTGCAACGTTTTCTGGAAAACTTGATTTAGACCGCTTTAAGAAGGCAGTTAATATATCAGCGGAAGCCTTTCCGCTCATCAAAAGCAGGTTCAATGAAACTAAATTTCGCCCTTGCTGGGAAGATCAAGGCTATACGTCAGACGATATGGTGAAATTTATTGAAACCTCCTTTACAGATGAAAGTGTAAACTGTTTCATCTGTAAAGGAGTGGATACTTATAATGGCCCACAATTGATGATGGAGGTAATTCGTAATAATGAATTTGATACGCTCTGTATATCAATGAATCATATGTTGTGCGATGCTGCTGGGTTCAAGGATTTTCTGTATATGCTGAGTGATATCTACATAAATATTGATAAAAAACCAAATTACAAGCTGGCGGCTATGGATGATAGAAAGATCAGGCAAGTTTTTAAAACATTTTCAGTACGAGATAAAATAAAAATCATGTTCAGTAAAAATAATACGCTCGTGCATGACTCGGCAAAATTTGATTTGGAGGGAGATATTGATAACCCTTTTATTGAAATGAGGACTATTTCAAAAGATTATTTTTGCCGCATTAAGGCCTATGCAAAAGAATATAGCGTTACTGTGAACGATGTTATTCTTACAGCTTACATGCGCGTCCTCTTTCAGGTATTTGGCCGTACTATCATCGTGCCTTGTGTAGTAGACCTGAGAAAATATCTTCCAAACCGCGAGGCAAACGGTATTTGTAATTTAATTTCCAATCTTACATGTAATATAGGTTCAGAGATTGGCATGCCATTTGAGCAAACGCTTTATAAAGTCAAACAGGTAATGGATAAGGAGAAAGTGGACATATCTTGTGTCAAAAGTCTCGTCGTAATGGAAAAGGTTTTTGATATTGTTCCTTACAAATTGGCAAGAGGTATTGTTGAAAAGAATTATTCTCATGCGCATATTGAATTCACGAATATAGGAATAATTGATAAAACTCAGCTTGCTTTTGGAAATATTGAAATCACTGAAGCTTTTATGACAGGTTCAATCAAATATAGCCCTTGTTTTGAACTCGCTATTTCAACTTTTAACGACCGGCCAACGCTTTGTGTTAATTTATTTGGAACACATTCTGATAAAAATAAAATATCACATTTTTTGAATAACCTTGTTAATGAGTTGCAAAATGCTATGTGACTTAATAACTTATTAATTTGGAGCTTCATATTGTAGGTTAAATGATAATTGTGAGTGAAAAGAAGAAATATGGCCTATATTCGGTAAAATTCTGGACTGGCAGTCTTTATAACCTTCAGAAATCAGTTGATTAATTATAGTTGGTTAATAACCTGCCGCCTAGGTCCTACCAGGCTCAAGCGGCATCTTTCTTGTATCCTCAAGGCACGTGGAGCTAATAATCCTGTTGCAAAAGCTTTAAGCGTTGAAAATTCAATGGTTTGAAGCCTTGGAAAAATGAGCTATAAATTAGATGTGGGAGGATGACTTTCGCGTCTTTTCTTTTACGCGTATAATTTTCATGGATATTCATTTTTATGAAGAGGATGAGCCATGAAAAAGGTTAGGATTATACCTCCTATTCCAAAGGAGTATAAAAAGCTTAAAGTTGTCGCCTATTGCAGGGTCAGCAACTTCAGACCGGCACAGATGCGCAGCCTGGAGATTCAAATAAAAACCTACAAGAAAATGATTCGAAGCCACCCCGACTGGATTTATGCAGGGGTATTTTATGATGTCGAAAGCGGGCTGCGTCGGAACGGCAGAACCGAACTGGACAAAATGCTAAAGAAAGCGGCGAAAGGTGAAGTTGATTACATCATCACAAAGTCAATCAGTAGGGTGTCTCGAGACACTCTAGAGATTTTGCAGATTGTAAGATTTTTAAGGGAGCGAGGGATCAATATGCACTTTGAGAACGAGAAGTTAGATTCAATCGATGCGGATAAAGAATTTGAGATTACACTAAGGGGGATGCTAGCACAGGACGAGAGCCGGAATACTAGCGAAAATGTTCAGTGGGGATTTCAGCGCAAGTTTGAAAAAGACGATATCTTCACGAAGTATAAGAATTTTATGGGATACACCTGCGTAGATGGCGAAATTGTCATCGTTCCAGAGCAGGCAGAGGTAGTCAGGAAGATATTTGACTTGTATTTACAAGGTGGTACAATTAACTCAACAACTTTTTATGATGTTCTTACTGATTTCAAGTTAATAGATGAAGCTGAAAGTAAAACTAAAAATTATTTTATGATAATTATATTTGAAAATTTTAAAGTGAATGGCAAAAATATCAAAGAGCAATTAGATGACTATATAATATGGATGATGAAAGCCAGATTCAATATATCAAAGATTATTTTAAAAAACGAGATGGGAATAACTGCAACAGTTGTGGGAGAAACCTTATCGATGATTATGTAGAGCAGAGAATTTTTTATGCACCAATTCCATACCCTTTTGATGCACTTACAAATGATGAAGAAATGTATAAAAATAGTCCATATTAATATATGCATCCGGGAGAACCTCTTGTATTTTTAATACTCCTTGTCGGCAAGCGGTTTATGAAGAGGATTATTTTGAAGCCTCTCAGATTAACAAACACTATTTGGGAAAGGGTCTAAGCAAGCAGTCCTTTGCCATTTGCAATCAAATCCGTGAAATTGATGAGTTTCTGGAAAAGGGACCGGAGTTCAAAGGAAAACTTCGAGAGAGCCACCCGGAAATTTGTTTTGTAGTCCTTGCAACAAAGGATGACTTCTATTTGCCGCTCTATAACAGTAAGCATACGGAAGAAGGTTTTTGGGACAGGGTGGAGGTACTGGAGGAATTTTATGATAAAACCAGGGAGTTTGTTTCGTATATTTCATCACATTCAGTATTAAGGAGTCATCAGGTGGACTGTATAGATGCTTTATGTTTAGCAGTATCGGGACTTCTAGGATTAAACAACGGATTCACTTCCATACCGGCTACTCCGGCAAAAGATTCCAGAGGATTGAATATGGAAATTGTATATGGTAAAAAAGAGTCAGAGCACATATAGCACGAATGGAGAAGACTATGAAAGATTCAGAATTGAACATTTACAGAGCAATAAAAGCACCTGTACGAACAAAGCTGGAAGAAATACTGAAGCTACTTAAAAAGGATGATTTATTATCCTTTGCTGAGAGTTTTGGCATTGTCGGACGCAGCAAAATGAATAAAGATAAGCTGGTAAGCGAGCTTTACAAGCACTTTTCAAATCCCAGATATTTAGAAGATGCTTTGCTTGCTGCAACCAAAGAGGAGCTTTCGATTTTCGGAAAGCTGCTGAAGGTGCCTTACTCCGAAAAAGGCGAAGCCACATACGGAAAACTCCGGTATTTAACGGCAATGGGTGCTGTTTTTCTATTTCAACAGGATTACACAATTTATATGGTTGTGCCGGAAGAAATTAAGGAATTGTATCAATTAATTGACCAGAAAAGTTTTAACCAAAGGCATAAAAGAATAGACGAGGTTCATCAGTATATTTTGGCTATGACCAATTTATATGGAGCTTTTTCTTCAAACCTGCCTTTCGAAGTCTACAATCAGCAAAATGATAAAAAGATGAGCTTTCAGGAGTACACTGACATAACATTCAGGCTTGAAATGCGGCAGCAGTATTTTTATATTTACCATGGACATATTATCTGCGAGTACTATGAACTTCCTGAAATGGAGGATAAACTGGAACAAATGCTCAGGGAGAGAAAGGGAAAGCCGTTCTATATCCCGGAGAAAAATGAGCTTTTAAAATATGCCGACAATTTATATGAATTTGAAACACCTGAATTTCTTCTGCTTAGGAATTTTGTCCATGTAAAATTGAACCTGGAAGGAAATAAGGCCGAGAATCTTCTGGATGATATAAGATATTTATGCTCCATGGGAGAACCCATCAAAAGCATTATGGATGAGGTGAACAGGCAGGAAGTAGTCTTTGAGGGAATGGACCAGGTGAATGAATTTCTGCAGCTTGTCACCGAGCTTTCCAATAACACTAGGCTTTGGGTGAATGGTGGTCATACACCCAGGGAGATGTTTGAAAAGTATGACAAGCCAAACCTTCGCCCGTTGCCTAAAGAACCATTTGTGATGAATCCGCAGCAGGCGCGGAGTGATAAGGTCGGAAGAAATGAACCCTGTCCATGTGGCAGCGGGAAAAAGTACAAAAAGTGTTGCGGTGGCTGAATGAGATGATTGAGACAATAAACTCATTGCACTCTAATGCCGCATTAACGTTCCGCCCCGCTCCGATGACATCGCAAAGGCGATAGCCCGAAATTACGGCTGGACTATTGTCCCATGTGGCGACACTGCGCTGAACATGCTGGGTCTGTCCACACAAGTACCTGCTGTCTGGCTCTATGTCAGCGACGGGCCGTATAAGATCTATGAAGCAGACGGAATGACGCTGAAATTCAAACACACAGACAATAAAAACGAGATTATTAATATATCAAATAAAACCGCGCTTGTCGTTCAGGCACTGAAAGCGTTGGGTAAGGGCAATGTGACAGATAAGGAACTCCGCAGTATCTCAAAATTGCTGACTGAGAATGAAAAGGCTCAGATGCTTGTGGAGGCAAT
>JAEWQC010000118.1 GCA_023399355.1 Bacillota bacterium
CATCGGCGAGGGTATCAATGATGAAGTGAAAAAAGCGGTTCTGGAAGCGGCGGAGGTATTTAGAAGGCTGGGAGCGATCTGCGAGGAATGTTCCCTGCCTGTCACGGAATATGCGATACCGGCCTACTATCTGGTTTCCTCGGCAGAGGCCAGCTCGAACCTTGCCAGATATGACGGGATCAAATATGGGTACAGAGCTGAGAAATACACCGATCTATTGGATCTTTACAAACAGACGAGGAGCGAAGGCTTCGGTCCGGAAGTGAAGAGAAGAATCATGCTTGGAACCTATGCATTGAGCTCGGGGTATTATGATGCCTATTATAAAAAGGCGCTGCAGGTACGTACGTTGATCAGGAAGGGTTTTGATGAAGCTTTCTCGAAGTTTGATGTGATACTGGGACCGACAGCGCCGACTACAGCATATAAAATAGGCGAAAAAGCAGATGACCCGCTGGCAATGTATCTGGGAGATATTTATACGGTATCCGTGAATATTGCCGGATTGCCGGGACTTGTACTGCCGTGCGGGTTTGATACGGATGGCATGCCGGTTGGACTTCAGCTTATTGGAAAACCATTCGACGAAAGTCGGCTGCTTCAAGCCGGGTATACCTTCGAACAAAATACCGGTTACCATTTAAACAGACCGGTACTGTGATTTGCAAAAAGTTTCAAATGGAAAGTAGTACGGTTTTTGCAATAAAGGTTCATGGAAGGTAAGCACAAGTACCAGCTGCTTAAAACCTTTTTTGCAGTATCTATATATGAGGTGAAGGATATGGATTACGAAATAGTGATGGGTCTGGAGATCCATGCGGAGCTCTCGACAAAATCAAAAATATACTGCGGCTGCTCAACGAAATTCGGTGGCGAGCCCAATACGCACTGCTGCCCGATATGTACCGGAATGCCGGGTGTGCTGCCCGTTTTGAACAAAAGTGTCGTGGAGTATGCCGTGAAAGCCGGTCTTGCCATGGGCTGCGACATTTTACAATTCAGCAAGCAGGACAGGAAGAACTACTTCTACCCTGATCTGCCGAAAGCATACCAGGTATCCCAGTTTGACCTGCCGCTTTGCAAGGGCGGATATGTTGAGATAGAAACCGGTGGTGTCCGTAAAAAAATAGGCATTACGAGAATACATATAGAGGAAGATGCGGGAAAGCTCATGCATGATGAGTGGGAAACCGGCACTCTTGTGGATTACAACAGGTGCGGCGTACCTCTGATAGAGATCGTTTCGGAGCCTGATATGAGGTCGCCGGAAGAAGCAAAGGCTTTCGTGGAAAACGTAAGGGCAATCCTGGAATACCTGGAGGTTTGTGACTGCAAGATGGAGGAGGGATCTCTGAGGGCAGACGTCAATCTTTCCGTAAGGCCGATGGGAAGCACTACCTTCGGTACAAGGACGGAAATGAAGAATCTGAACTCCTTCCGCTCAATTCTTCGTGCTGCTGAGAATGAGGCACACAGGCAGATCCAGGAAATCGAAGACGGCGGCAAAATTATTCAGGAGACCAGACGTTGGGATGATACAAAGGGTTACAGTTGTGCGATGAGAAGCAAGGAAGAAGCGCATGATTACCGCTATTTCCCGGAGCCGGATCTGGTGCCGGTCGTAGTGGATGACGAATGGCTGGGTCGTATCAGGGCTTCACTCCCCGAACTTCCTGCAGCGCGCAGGGAAAGGTATATCAAGGAATTCAACCTTCCGGAATATGACGCAGGTCTGCTTACCTCCTCCAAAAACCTCGCAGACTTTTTCGAGGATGCCGTAAAGGGAAGCAGTAATATAAAAGCAGTCAGCAACTGGATTATGGGTGAAATGATGCGGATCATGAAAGAAAAAGAAATGGAAGCCGGTGCCGTACCATTTCCAGGAAGATATCTGGCACAGCTGGTTTCATTGATAGACAAGGGTACGATCAGCGGGACGATTGCCAGAAAGGTCTTTGAGAAAATGTTCGAAAGCGGCAAAGAACCAAGCCTTATTGTTAAAGAGGAAGGCATGGAGGTCGTAAGTGATGAAGGTGCTCTGGCCGGTACCGTGAGAAAGATACTCGAAGCCAATCCGCAGTCCGTCGCCGACTTTAAAAGCGGCAAGGAGAAGGCATTCGGCTTCCTGGTTGGCCAGGCTATGCGTGAGATGAAGGGTAAGGCAGATCCGCAGACGATTAACAAGCTGTTGAAGGATGAACTTGCAAAATAAAGAGCAACAATATGCATTAAATCAACAGAGTGACTTGTGGGGCAAGTTCATTGCTCCTGAAAGATTTTACTTAGTTCAGGAGATCACAGGCGGGGACATGGGGACAGGCACATTGACCGGAATGAGTTTGCAGAGAGCTTCAGGAGTTTAAAACCTGAGGCTCTTTTTTACATTAGCGGGACAGGGACATGGCTCTTTTAAAATTTAGTTATTTGTCCCCCATTCTTTTTTCCTGTTCAGATAGCATTTTTTACAGGTTTTATCAAACGCATCTTGTATACAATAAACGTTTTGTATATAATAGTGGTGGCTGGGAAATGCTTGGTATAAGCTGATGATAGAACCTGGTAATAATTATTTTGAGAGTAGTTAATTTGAATTTGGGTAAAATGATGATATCCAAATTCATTAATATGAAAGGGGTCCTATAATGAATTTTCTTGAACAAATAAGTAAACGGGCAAAGAGTGACATCAAAACAATCGTATTACCCGAAAGCTCAGACATCAGAACAATAAAGGCTGCTGCGATGGTGCAGGAACAAGGCCTTGCACGTATAGTTCTTGTCGGAAAGGAAAACGAGATCAAAAAACTTGCGGGAGACCTTGATATATCCAAAGCAAGGATCGTTGATCCGGAAACTTCTCCAAAATTTGAAGAATATGCAGGCGCTTTTTATGAGATGAGGAAGGCAAAGGGCATTACGCCTGAAAAAGCTCGCGAAATCGTAAAGGATGAACTTTACTGGGGTGTTATGATGGTTAAGATGGGTGAAGCCGACGGCATGGTCTCCGGTGCCATTCATTCAACTTCAGATACTTTGCGTCCGGCACTTCAGATTCTAAAGACTGCACCCGGTACAAAGCTTGTTTCAGCATTCTTTGTCATGGTTGTGCCGAATTGCGAATACGGAAGCAACGGAACCTTTATTTATGCCGACAGCGGTCTTGTCGAGAACCCGAATGCGGATGAGCTTTCAGAGATTGCAATTGCCTCTGCGAAAACTTTCAAGAACCTGGTGCAGGCTGAACCTATGGTGGCTATGCTTTCGTATTCAACATACGGCAGTGCAAAGAGCATCCTGACGGAGAAAGTTGTAGAGGCCACAAGGCTTGCCAAAGAAAAAGCTCCGGATATCATACTTGACGGGGAGCTTCAGGTTGACGCGGCACTGGTTCCTGAAGTCGGGGCATCAAAGGCCAAGGGCAGCCCGGTCGCAGGAAAGGCAAACGTACTGGTATTCCCTGATCTGAATGGTGGAAATATTGCATACAAGCTTACCCAGAGATTAGCGAAGGCTGAAGCCTACGGACCAATCACACAGGGTATTGCAAAGCCTGTAAACGATCTCTCAAGAGGCTGCAGCGCGGAAGATATTGTCGGAGTCGTAGCAATTACTGCCGTTCAGGCACAGATTAAATAAAGGGGTAGAAAAGATGAAAATTCTAGTTATCAATACGGGCAGTTCATCGTTAAAATATCAACTGATCGATATGCAAAACGAGTCGGTACTGGCAAAAGGCCTTTGCGACAGGATCGGGATAGACAACTCCTTTATCAAGCATACTAAAATCGGTGCTGATACGGTGGTTATAGAAAAGGACCTGACAACACACAAGGCTGCAATAAAGGAAGTTATCAAGGCACTGACGGATTCGAAAATCGGTGTCATACAAGAGATGTCTGAGATATCTGCAGTCGGTCACCGCGTGGTTCATGGCGGAGAAAAGTTCAGTGCATCTGTTATCATTGATGAAAACGTCCTGCAGGGGATAAGGGACTGCATCGAACTCGCACCGCTGCACAACCCGCCAAACATCACAGGTATCGAAGCATGCAGAAACATCATGCCGGCTACGCCGATGGTAGCGGTTTTTGATACGGCGTTCCACCAGACTCTGCCCAAATATGCATATCTTTATGCGCTGCCCTATGATGTCTATGAGAAGCATGGCGTAAGGAAATATGGATTCCATGGGACCTCACACAAATATGTGGCCGAGAGGGCAGCGAAAATGCTGGGGAAGCCGCTTGAGCAATTGAAGCTGATATCCTGCCATCTCGGAAATGGCGCAAGTATTTGCGCCGTAAAATACGGTAAATCCGTAGAGACAAGCATGGGCTACACTCCGTTGGACGGTCTGGCCATGGGCACAAGAAGCGGCTCGATCGATCCGGCTATTGTTAAAACCCTGATGGAGAAAGAGAATATGAGCATTAAGGAAGTTGACGAGTATCTCAATAAAAAGTCAGGCGTACTTGGAATCTCAGGTGTAAGCAGTGACTTCAGAGATATACATGCTGCTATTGATGAAGGAAATGAAAGAGCACAACTGGCGATAGACATATTCTGCTACAGGGTGAAAAAATTCATTGGTGAATACATGGCGGTTGAAAATGGTGTCGATGCAATCATATTCACGGCAGGCATCGGTGAGAACAATGATATTGTCAGAAAAAATTCCTTGAGCAATCTTGAACAGCTGGGTATCGTTGTTGACTGGGAAAAGAACAAAATAAAGGGGAAGGAAATTGATATCAGCGCACCCGGTACAAAGGTGAAAACCCTTGTTATACCGACGAATGAGGAACTTGCAATTGCAAGGGAAACCCTCACGCTCACGGCAAAATAAGGACTGTGAAAACATCGGGATACATACCTGTGATCGTTACGGGATAAATGCTCAGCAATTTGCCTTGACAATACTGGCATTAGTTAGTATAATATCATTTGTCGCGGATTTAAGGGGTATTGTTTATGAAGGTTGATTTATCAGATATCATAAGGATAAACGGAGCTTCAAAGGAGCTTGACTTCGAAGAAGAACCATCCGAAATGGAACCTGCAGAAGGGTGTTTACTGGATGGGAAGTTATCCTTTATCGGTACTTTGACCAATACAAACGGTATCCTGCAGCTCAATGGACGTCTGAAGGCTGTCTACAGCAGTGAATGCTATCGCTGTCTGGGTGCAGTGAAAAAAGAGATGAATCTGAAGATAAACGAAAACTTTATCAACAGTGGAGAAGACGAACAATCCGACATGTATGCTTTCGAAGGAAAAAACCTTGACATCGGCAAGGCACTTAACGACAATATTATTTTAAACCTTCCAATGAAGCAATTGTGTTCAAATGATTGCAAAGGCTTATGCATTACTTGTGGTGCAAACCTCAATGAAACGCAGTGCAATTGCAATAATCATGAAATAGATTCACGCATGGAAGGTCTGGGCAAGTATTTCGAATAATTATGATATACGCTTTTTATCAGGGAGGTGTTGAATATGGCAAACCCAAAACGCAAATGGTCCAAGGCCAGAACAGGAAAAAGAAGGTCTCAGTGGAAATTGTCACAGCCGAATTTAGTCAGCTGTCCGCAATGTCATGAATTGAAGGCTCCCCACGTAGTTTGCAAGGAATGTGGATTCTATGATGGCAAGGAAGTCGTTAAGGAAGCTGAAAAGTAGTATTATGAAGCTATATGGAATAATTACTATATAGACGAAAGAGGCTGTCTGCAAAGACAGTCTTTTTGTGTGCTATGCAGCAAGCGAAGTTGGACTTCCGGAGAGTGGAGAAGAGACTACCGGAAAGACAGAAATCGGATACTGTAAGAGCAGAGGGCAGATAGGCTTTTGTTGTTTGCAGCTTCGAAATGTCCTCCTCTGATGTTAGAGCCAATAGACACACATGGAGGTAATAAGTGGCTCCTATAAAAAATAAAATTCTCATTAGTGCAGTATTGCCGGACAGTGCCGCACAGGACGCCGGTATCGAGCCCGGTGACCTGCTTCTGTCCATTAACGGACAGAAAGTGCAGGATATCTTTGATTACCGCTTTTTAACTACTGATGACAATCTGCTTGTGGAAGTGGAGAAGAGCGACGGTGAAATATGGGAGATCGAGATTGAAAAGGATGAATATGAAGACCTTGGACTTGAATTTTCGGATCCTCTGATCACCGAGGCCAAGAGCTGCACGAATAACTGCGTTTTTTGTTTCATTGACCAGCTTCCAAAGGGAATGCGCGATACCGTCTATTTCAAGGACGACGATTCAAGGCTGTCCTTTTTGTCCGGAAATTATATTACTTTGACCAATTTGAAAGAAGGGGAACTTGAAAGGATCATTCG
This sequence comes from Bacillota bacterium, assembly GCA_023399355.1. Lineage (GTDB taxonomy): Bacteria > Bacillota > Clostridia > Acetivibrionales > DTU013 > UBA1305. The sequence goes on from JAEWQC010000118.1 coordinate 6,349, forward strand.
CTACAGGATGACACCTGTAAATGTTTCTGTCCATACAACGAATCCCGAGCTTAGAAAAACTATGCTGGGGAACAGGTTTGCAGGAGATGTACTCGACAAGATCAGGACATTGACAGACGGCGGAATAACGGTAAATGCCCAGATTGTATTGTGTAGAGGTTTGAACGATGGTGCCGAACTGGACAGGACGCTTGGAGATCTCTCCTGTCTTTACCCTGGCCTTGAAAGCATCTCTGTGGTGCCTGTCGGCTTGACAAAATGGCGTGAAAGCCTTTACAAACTGGAGTCTTTCGATGAGGCAGCCTCATCTGCCGTATTGAAGCAGGTTGGAGCATGGCAGCAAAAACTGCTGGGGCAGACCGGATCCCGTATGGTTTATCTTGCAGATGAGTTTTACATAAAAGCGGGTGTAAATTTACCCGATTGGGAGGAATATGAGGACTTCCCGCAGATTGAGAACGGCGTTGGACTTATGTCCATGCTCATACATGAATTCCATGGGTCTCTGCACAGACATGGCAGGAAGCTCGACAAGCATTGCTCAATGCTCGATGGGATCAGGACTGTCAGTATAGCAACCGGTATCTGTGCATATCCGTTTATAAAACAATTGGCACAGGTACTGGAAAAAAGGTATAATAATCTGGAGGTGACAGTATACCCGATAAAAAACGGTTTTTTTGGGGAAAATGTCACTGTGACAGGGCTTCTGACAGGAGGAGACCTTTTGGCACAACTGAGGGATCAAGAACTAGGGAGTGAGCTTCTGATCTCGAGAAGCATGTTGAAATCAGGGGAAGAACTGTTCCTTGACGACTATACGCTTGGGGCGCTTGAAAGCGGACTGGGCCGGAAGGTTACCATTGTAGAGAATGATGGAGAAGACCTGATAAAAAAGATCCTTGGAATGAAGTGAAGATAAAGCTTCATGCAGAAACTATTTTTTGCAGCTGAAATGATGACGAGGTGGAATAAGTGGCAAAACCAGTAGTAGCAGTAGTAGGAAGGCCCAATGTGGGCAAATCCTCTTTTTTCAACTACCTTTGCGGAAGGCGGGTATCCATTGTCGAAGACACTCCGGGAGTGACACGTGACAGGATCTATGCCGAGGTTGAATGGAGAAACAGAAAATTTACTTTGATAGATACCGGGGGGATCGAGCCCTACACGGAGGACAAGATACTCCAACAGATGCGAAGGCAGGCCGAGGTTGCAATAGATATGGCAAATGTCATCGTGTTCCTGGTAGATGCGAAAGAAGGAATGACAGCATCGGACAAGGAAATAGCAACCATCCTGCGCAAATCCCAAAAACCTGTTGTTCTGGTAGCGAATAAAGTAGACAGGATAGGTGATCCGCCTGCCGAGATCTATGAATTCTATAATCTGGCCATGGGGGACATACTGACTGTTTCGTCCGTACACGGTCTCGGTATGGGTGACTTGCTGGACGAACTGTTTAAATATTTCCCCGCAGTGGACGACGAAGAGTACGATGATGATTCCATCAAGGTCGCAGTCATAGGCAAACCGAATTCCGGCAAATCCTCTCTGATCAACAGGATGGTCGGTGAAGATCGCGTCATTGTCAGTGATGTGCCGGGAACGACCAGAGATGCCATAGATACCGTAGTAGAAAATGGTGAAGACAAGTATGTCTTCATTGACACCGCTGGAATCCGCAGACAGAGCAAGGTTACGGAAAACATAGAGAAATACAGTACGCTGCGGGCTTGGACGGCGATTGAAAGAGCGGATGTTTGCGTGATCATGATAGATGCACAGGATGGCGTGACAGAACAGGATACAAAAATAGCAGGCTATGCCCATGAACAGGGAAAAGCCTCCATAATAGTGGTTAATAAGTGGGATCTGGTGGAGAAGGAAACTGGCACATTGGAGGAATACCGGAAAACAGTCCACGAAAAGCTGGGCTTTATGCAATACGCACCGGTACTGTTTGTTTCTGTAAAGACTGGTCAGCGGGTGAACAAGCTTCTGGAACTGGTGAAATTTGTCTATGGACAGGCATCACTCAGGATTTCGACAGGCATGCTCAATGATCTTCTCAACGAAGCCACTGCAATGGTACAGCCTCCTTCCGACAAGGGAAAGAGTCTCAAACTTTACTATGGCACACAGACAGCGGTAAAACCGCCTACATTTGTGATATTCGTAAACAGAATGGACCTGTTTCATTACTCCTATGAACGGTACATCGAAAATCAACTCCGCAGGGGTTATGGCTTTGAAGGCACCCCGATCCGTTTCATACACAGAGAGCGGGAAAAGGAAGTCTGATACTGCGAAAACGCAGGATGCAAAAGTTGTTGTATATATCAGCTGCAGGTTAACTTTTTGGGGGATGAAATTATGTGGATCACAATGGTAATAGTGGCTATGACAGGCTATTTGCTTGGAAGTCTAAACAGCTCGCTTATCGTGGGGAAATTCTATGGTGTGGATGTAAGGCAGCACGGCAGCGGAAATGCAGGCACCACCAATACTTTGAGGACCTTGGGCAAAAAGGCGGCTTTGTTTGTGCTTTTAGGTGATATTGTAAAGGGCATTCTTGCATATACAGCCGGCTACTATATCTTTGGCGGCCATTTTGGCGGTATGCTCGGCGGCACGGCTGCGATCCTGGGCCACGTATGGCCGGTATTCTTCGGCTTCAAAGGTGGCAAGGGCGTGCTGACTTCACTGGCGGTACTGCTGTTGATAGACTGGCCCATCGCATTAAGCCTGTTGGGCGTTTTTATCCTCATACTTCTGATTTCAAGGTATGTTTCACTAGGATCGATCATCGCCGCTTTTTTATTTCCCATCGTGGCGGTTGTCATTGGCAGAAGTATGGAAACGGTCATCTTCTCCACAATCATTGCAGTACTGATAATTGTGAAGCATCATGCGAATATTAAAAGGTTGCTGGAAGGAACGGAATCAAAGTTTTCGCTCAAAAAAAAGCAAGCTTGACATTATAGAATTTACTGGAGGCTGAAATGGGTATAAATATTTCCGTAATCGGTGCTGGAAGTATGGGTACGGCTGTTTCCATACTTTTGGCGGGCAATGGGCACAACGTAAAGATGTGGTCGGTTTTCAAGGAAGAAGTGGAGATGATCAATACGCTCAGGGAGCAGAAGGACAAACTGCCAGGCGCCATTGTACCGACGAATGTGGTTTGCACTTCAGATATCGAAGAAGCACTTGCTTTTTCTGATGTGTTAGTAATGGTTATACCCTCACAAACGATAAGGAATAACATTAAAACGATATCAACGCTTGTGAAGAGACCGAAAACAATCAGCTGTTTTTCCAAAGGACTGGAGAAGGGGACCGGTTTCCGAATGTCCGAGGTAATCCTTCAGGAAATGCCTGAAGCCACGGTTGTTGCCATGTCAGGGCCATGTCATGCGGAGGAACTGTCGAAGGGTATTCCTACAGCATATGTTGCTGCTTCTGAAAGCAGGGCGGCAGCAGAACTCATTCAGGATATATTCATGTCGCCGCGTTTCAGGGTATATACCAATCCCGATATCACAGGAGTGGAACTTGGCGGGTCTGTAAAGAATGTTATCGCTCTTTGTGCAGGCATCTCAGACGGTCTGGGATATGGCGACAATACAAAAGCCGCACTGATGACCAGGGGCATCACTGAAATCTCAAGACTTGGCAGCGCAATGGGTGCCAAAATGCAAACCTTCTCAGGACTTGCCGGGATAGGTGACCTCATAGTCACATGCACCAGCATGCACAGCAGAAACAGGCGGGCAGGCATCCTGATCGGGCAGGGCAGGACTGTAGAACAGGCGCTGCAGGAGGTAAAAATGGTGGTAGAGGGTTATTTCACCACAGAACCGGTCTATAGGCTTTCAAAGAAATTAGGGGTGAATATGCCGATCACGAATGAAGCTTATGAAATTCTATTTAATGAAAAGGATCCCGCTCGCGCCGTATTTGACCTGATGGGCAGGAACAAGACGCACGAGCTTGAAAAGGAAGATCTGGAAGATATCTGGTGATCCCGAAACCATAATTCTATAAAGTAAAAGAATTCTATAAAGCAAAAGAATTCTATAAATCCAGAGAACAGTAAAACAGCTAATGAACGATGATGATATCGGAGAAAAGCTGTTTTGTTTTATAACAAATTACATGCATTTTACATAACATGGTATATGTTCAATTATATTGGAGGTATTGTCATGTTTGGAGGCTACTATTATTCACGGGATACAGTATCGCCGCAGGTACCACCCGCATATGCACCCTTTATGCAGCAAGGTTCGCAAACACCTTATATAGCTAGTTTCAATACAGCTTATGCCATAATCGCGGCGGGGCCGGATTATCCGTCAATAGCAGGCATGGTGACCTTTACGGATGTTCCCGGGGGAGTCAGAGTCTGTGCCAATGTCACCGGACTGCCGGTTTATAAACCGGCAACAAATGATAGACAGCCTATCGGTCCGTTCGGATTCCATATCCATGAAAAAGGCAACTGCACTGTTGGAGATCCTGCAAAACCATTTGAAGCCAGCGGCGGCCATTGGAACCCGACAAACCAGCCTCATGGCAACCATGCTGGGGATTTCCCGGTACTCGTTGCCAGTAATGGGCGTGCAATCAGTTGCTTCATCACGGATAGATTCAGAGCTTCAGATGTAATTGGCAGATCCATCATGATCCATGAGAACCCTGATGATTATCGTACCCAGCCTGCCGGCAATTCAGGCAAGCGTATCGCCTGCGGTGTGATCAGGCCCTGGAATACGTATCAGCAATATATGCAGTAAGCTTATTAGTTCGTAATAAATAAGGCACCAAATTCATTTTTTGTTGTTATACTATGTCCTTTTATGTTACGACGATCAGCGAGTACGCATTCCCAATAACGAAGAAGGACACATGGTTACTTTTGTATGCTGTCTTTAATACCCCTCAAGAGAGAGTACCCCCCATAAATGTTAACCGAATGAAGTGTTTATTAAACAAATGACAGTGGGATATACCCTATATGAATTTAGCGAGGCAAAAGTTGTCCCCACTTCTATAACACTGGTGGTACCGATTTGGTTTTCAGGCGGCGAGCATATCTTCCGCTTCGTCGAAACGCAGCAACGGTAAGAAAGGTTAAAAAGGAATATAATCATTACAAATTGATCCTATTCCTTTTAGTAAACCATTCAAATATTATTAACCCTATAAAAACTCCCAGAATATCTGAAATACACCTTACAAATAAATCTGTAAAAGGTGCATTGACAAATATATAGTAAAATGAATTATACAGTAACCAGTTAGTACCAAAAACAGAAAAGGCAAAAAACATTATTCCATGATATTTTTTCTTAAAGTTTATTCCAGGACTAAACAAATAATACATAAAACCTATCCATGAGCCAGTTGCAAGGAGCCACAGAACATCAACAAAACTATTTATTGTCACATGGATTGGTTGATAGGTTAAATAAAACTGTAGTCCATGAAAAATTGCAAAAAATATTGCTACAAAAGGAATAACTAAGAAGTTACCTGACTTTCTTTTAATTTTAGTATTGTCACTTTTACATAAAATGCAACCTGCTATTAATCCAAAAAAAGTTAAAAACGATAAATCTCTTATCCCACTATATACATGCCCAATGTTTTTTGAATAAAAAAATACGATCATCTCTATAAATCCTGCAAACCAAAGAACTCCTATGGAAAAACCATATATTAAGCCTTTCAAAAGACGGTTATTATGGATGCCATCCTTAATAATGTGGAAATTTATTAACAAAAAAACTATAATTGTTGACATCAAAATTATAAGTGCTGGTAAATCCCAACCTTTTTTTATAAAATAGCTATCTGCATAATTATCTCTAATAATTTGAGGCACATTTCCGATAGTAGTACCAGCAATTTTTTTTATTAATGGATAAATTGCAAGTGAGATCATATAAACCATAATGT
>JAEWQC010000124.1 GCA_023399355.1 Bacillota bacterium
CCCCGGAGGAGCTCGAAAAGGCGGCAGTCAGGATGGAAGAAGGTTTGCCGCTTAAGGACAAATTGAGTGATTTGGCACAGGTATACGGTGAATTTGAGAAGCTTCTGCATCAGAAATATATGGATGCTGACGACGACCTGGTCGAACTGTACAAAAAGTTGGATCAATCGACTCAATTCGACGGCGCAGAAATATGGATCGATGAATTCTCAGGCTTTACACCACAGGAATACAAGGTCATCGGGAAACTGTTAAGAAAGGCAAAGCGGGTGACGATAAGCCTGTGTACGGATTGCCTTTCGAATGAACCGGGCGACTGTGCACCCATGGTATTTGCACCTGTCAGGAATACGGCAGTCAAGCTTTTGAGGCTTGCGGCTGCTGAAGGAGTGGAAGTGGAGAAACCCGTCGCGCTCAGGGGTATAATGTCTGCAGATATGAGCGCAGATAAAATGCCTGCAGATATGAGCGCAGGTGTAGCGCCTGCAGGTATGAGCGGAAGTGCAGCGTCTGCAGGTATGGCTGTAGATATAGCATCTGCAGGCAGCGATCCATCTGCATTAATTGAACTTATAACCGGCGACATTACCTGCTTGTCTGCGACAATACCCATCTCGCCAAGGTTTACTGCCTCGAAAGAACTTGCACATCTTGAACGTAATTTCTATAAATATCCTTATTCCAAATTTCCCGGGAAGTGCGGCGACGTAACATTATCTTCCTCGTCAAACATGCATTCCGAGGTGGAGGATGTCGCCCGTGATGTTATCAGGCTTTGCAGGGACCAGACTTACAGGTACAGGGATATTGCAGTGGTCATGAGAAATCCTGAAAGCTACAGGAGTATTGTCAAAAGCATTTTCACAAGGTATGACATTCCTTATTTCTTTGATGGCAAGCGCGACATCGACGGACATCCTCTTGTCGTATTCATCCTGTCTGCTCTTGAAATATTCACAGATAGCTGGTCCTATGAAGCTGTGTTCAGATATGCACGAACCGGTCTTACCGGAGTTCCAAGGGAGGAACTGGACCTGCTTGAAAACTATGTGCTGGCCAACGGGATCAGGGGAAATGTCTGGATTCGTCAGAACGACTGGGAGTATCCTGCTGAACAGTCAAACAGAGGAGTAGAGCCGGATCAAAGGGAATTGGACAGCCTGATGAGAATTAACACGGCGAGAAGACAGCTGGCTGTGCCGCTTGAAGCGTTCAGGGCAAAGACCAAAGGGGGGGCAAGAGCTGTGGAGTTCTGCACCGCTTTATATGAACTGCTCTGCGGAACAGGTGCCGACAAAAGGATCGAAGAACTCTCAGCCAGATTTGTGTCAGAGGGAATGCTTGATAAAGCGGATGAATACCGGCAGGTATGGAATATTGCGATGGAGGTGTTCTCGCAGATTGTGGAAGTACTGGACACGGAGGAAATGGGGACGGAACGCTTTTCGGAGATCCTTGCGGCAGGTTTCGCCGGGCATAAGATCGGCTTGATACCCCCCTCCCTGGACCAGGTGCTTGTGGGCAGCATTGAACGTTCAAGAAGCCATGATATCAAGGCTTTATATATTCTGGGCGCAAATGAAGGGATCCTTCCGGGTACCAAAGCCGATGAAGGCCTGATTTCTGATATTGACAGGGAAAGCCTCGGCAAATTGGGCCTGGAACTGGCAGGCAATACCGCAAGTAAATGCATGGAGGAGAGGTTCATGGTTTACATGGCGCTGGCAACTCCATCAAGGTACCTCTGGCTGAGTTGTCCTGCTGCTGACAGGGACGGCAGGGCATTGCGGCCTTCACGGATCCTCTCCGAAGTCAGGAGAATTCTTCCGGGAGTCAGGGAACAAAGTACCATAACAGCAGGTGACGCTGCAGGCCTGCCGCAGCCGTCCGCACCGGAGCCGGTATTTGACGAATTAGCTGCAAGGCTCCGCATGCGTTTTGATGGCGAATCCATTCATGAAGGCTGGAAGGACATCTATAGATGGTATTCCCAAAATATAGCATGGAAGGAAAAGAGTGAAATCATCATTAGCGGGCTTGGCTACACCAATCAGGTCAGGCGGCTCTCCGGGGAAAGAGCGGGCAGCTTGTATGGGAGGCCTGTATTTACAAGTGTTTCTCGGATGGAAGCCTATTCTTCCTGTCCGTTTTCCTATTATGTCAAATATGGTTTGAAAGCGAAGGAAAGACGGATTTTCAGCTTCAACCCGGTCGATGCAGGTACTTTTATGCACAATAGCATTGATGAATTCTCAAGGATGCTGGTCTTGAACGGTCTGAGCTGGAGAGGCCTGGACAGGGAATGGTGTGCTGCCCGGGTTTCAAAGATGGTTGATGAGCAGCTTTCGGAAAGAGTCGGTGGAATTCCGGGAAGCAATAAAAGAGTTGAATATTTGTCAGGGAGATTGAAAAGAACCGTGACCAAGGCTGTTTTGCTGATTAGCAGGCATATTGGAATGAGCAGCTTTGAACCATCCGGGTATGAGGTTGAATTTGGAGACCGGGGAAGGTATCCTGCGATTACGATTGAACTGCCATCCGGTGAAGCGGTTAAAATGACCGGCAGGATTGACAGGATCGATTCCATGACTAACGAGGATGGAACTTATCTGAGAATTATCGATTACAAATCAGGAAACAGAGTACTTAAACTGGCAGATGTGTATTACGGCCTGCAACTGCAGTTACTCACCTACCTTGATGCAGTTCTGGGGATGGATGGAAGCAGAGAGGAGCCGGGGAACTGCGGTGCAAATGCTGATAGGGATGGCGGCCAAGAAGTAATTGGTTCGGGAAACAGTGCTGAAAATAATGCGAAAAGCGGTGCGGTACAGGGTTCGGCCTGTGATGACGACAAAGATGTGTCAAGGACCAGACTGCCCGCCGGAGTACTTTATTTCAGGCTTGATGATCCGTTAATCCGCTGTGACAGGGATAGTACGGATGAAGATATTGAAAAGGCAATCATGAAGGAATTGAGAATGAAAGGTCTGGTGCTTGCAGATGTGAAGCTTGTCAGAGAAATGGACAAGCAGATCGACGGCGATTCTCTTATCATCCCGGCGAGAATAAACAGAGATGGAGCGCTTGGCAGGTCATCGGCAGCGACGAAAGAACAGTTCGAGATCCTCCGCACTTATGTCAGGAAGACGCTCGCTTCGATAGGCAGTGAAATCATGGAGGGGAATGCTGCAATCAACCCCTATAAAAAGAAGACAATGTCAGCATGCACCTATTGCAACTTCAGCCCGGTATGCCAGTTTGACACCTCTATCAGGGACAACAGGTACAGGATCCTTTCCGATATCAAGGAGGAGGATCTCTGGAGGCTGATGCGAAAAAATGGAGAAGACGGGACGGGCATCGAATCACCGCGAAGAGAGGGACAATCTGATGGGAAATAACTGGACGCCGGAACAACTGGAGGCAATCACGCAAAGGGATTGTAATCTGCTCGTCGCGGCAGCTGCCGGTGCAGGCAAAACCGCTGTGCTTGTGGAAAGAATCATCAGAAAAATAACTGACAATGAAAGGCCTGTTGATATCGACAGGCTGCTAGTCGTTACTTTTACAAATGCAGCCGCAACCGAGATGCGTGAGAGAATAGGGAATGCACTTGTAAATGCCCTTGAGGCGGATCCGGGCTCTGCAAATCTTCAAAAACAGATGGCGCTGTTGGATCGCGCAAGTATTATGACACTGCATTCCTTCTGTCTTGAAGTTGTGAGAAGTCACTTTCACAGTCTCGATCTTGATCCCGGCTTCAGGATATCAGATGAGACGGAAAGTACCCTGATGAGGATTGACGTGCTTGAAGAGCTTTTTGAAGACCGATATGAAAAGGAAGAAGCGGACAGTGAATTTTTCCAATTGGTGGACAGCTACGGTGGCGGTCGGGATGACAATGCCCTGCGTGAAATTGTTCTGTCGCTGCACAGATTTACCCGAAGCCATCCCTGGCCTGGACAATGGCTTGCCGCTCAGGCAGAAGCCTTCGACATCGGTGCCTCTGCCTGCATGAGCAGCACCCCATGGGCATGTGTGTTGCTCAAAAGTGCAGTCGCCGAGCTGAAAGGCATGCTTGCCCTGCTTGATAAAGCGGTTGCACTGGCAAGCCGGGCGCAGGGTCTGGAACCTTACTGCAGGACACTTGCTGCAGATATGCAGATGCTGGAGAAGCTTCTGCATGTCTGCCAGGCGGCTGCTGAGGGCGGCTCCGGCAGCACTCCAGGGGCATCTGCAGCCATCGGTTCCAACAACGCGGAAGATTCTTATGCTCTGTCTACTGAAGCCGCATTGAACTGGGACGATATCCATGCGGCATTTTCCTCCTGCGAGCCTGCCAGACTCCCGAGATGCGGAAAAGATGCCGATACAAATGCACAGGAGGAGGTCAAGGCTATCCGGAGCCAGATGAAGGATAAGCTGAAAAAACTTTGTGAAAGCGGGTTCAACCTTGGATCAGCCGAACTTTTTGAAGACTGCCGAAGGCTGTATCCCTTGTTCAAATACCTTTCAGCAATGGTTTGTGATTTCGACGACTTGTATTCAAAGAAAAAGAAGTCCAAAGCTCTTCTGGATTTCAACGATCTGGAGCATCACTGCCTCAAGGTGCTGCTTGAGGGGAATAAACCCACAGCAGCAGCGCTTGAACTCAGAAACAGATATGAGGAAATACTTGTTGATGAATATCAGGACAGCAATCTGATCCAGGAGTTGATTCTTGGAACGGTATCCGGGAATCAGGACGGAAGGTTCAACATATTCATGGTAGGTGACGTTAAACAAAGCATTTACCGCTTCCGCCAGGCAAAGCCCGAACTCTTTCTCTCAAAATATTCCACGTATCCGCATGAAAGCGGTCATGATTCGCGAGTAGTCCTGCTATACAAGAATTTCAGGAGCCGTTCAGATGTGATAGATGGCGTGAATTTTATCTTCAGGCAGGTTATGTCCTCGCTTGTCGGAGAACTGGATTATACGCAGGAGGAAGCTTTAAACCCCGGTGCGGTATTTGAGGAGGCAGGTTTAGAGTGTAATACGGGAGGCTCGATTGAGCTTCACATCATTGATGTGACATCCAATGCAGTCAACCCTGAATATCAGCGAATTCATCACGGCGATTCCTCCGATACTCCAGCCGGTGATTATGCAGAAAATTCAAACAAGACTCAGACTGCCCATACTGAAATAAGTCATTCCGGCAATCCAGGTAATGATTCATTAGCTGCATCCGACACAGTTGCTGTCGGCGATGATACCGAAGAAAGCATGGATGGGAACGAGGAGGAACCGCTTGATAATATTCAAGCTGAAGCACGGATTACCGGGAAGAGGATCAGGGAACTTGTTTCTCATACCTCTGACGGCCTGAGCGTTTACGACAAAAAGCTCGGAAATTACCGGAAAGCGCAGTTCAGAGATATTGTCATACTGATGAGGGCGACAAGGAACTGGGCGGATGTTTTCGTCGATGAACTCGCCGCAATGGGCATACCGGCTTATGCGGATACCGGCATGGGTTATTTTAGGACTGTAGAGGTCGAAACAATGCTTTCCCTTTTACAAATCATTGACAATCCGCTGCAGGACATTCCGCTGCTTGCCGTACTGCGTTCACCCATCGGTTGCTTCAACGCGGACGAACTTGCCGATATCAGGCTTGCCGACCGCTCTGCTTCATACTTTGAAGCAATGAGGCTTTTTGCAGGTAATAGATCCAGTGTTTCCGAAGGACAAAACGATGACGAAACCCGGCAAAAAACCGGAAATTTCCTTCAGAAGCTGCAAAACTGGAGGGATCTTGCGCAATTTACACCGACGGATGAGCTTGTATGGAAGCTATTGATCGATACCGGCTATTACACCTATGTTGGCATTCTTCCAGGAGGGGCGGAGCGCCAGGGGAATCTGCGCATGCTCTTCGAAAGAGCCAGACAGTACGAGGAAACCAGTTATAAAGGGCTGTTCAACTTCATCAACTTCATCAACAGATTGAGAAGCGGCGGAGGCGATATGGGCAGTGCCAAGGTCCTCGGCGAGAATGATAATGTTGTGAGGATCATGAGCATCCACAAGAGTAAAGGACTGGAGTTCCCCATTGTTATTGTTTCCGGCTGCGGCAGGAAATTCAACCTTCGTGATTTGAATGCAAGCATCCTGCTCCATCAGGAACTGGGCTACGGGCCTGATATCGTCAATCTTGACAAGAGAACGGTCGTACCCTCCCTCTCGAAATTTGCAATCAGGCAGAAGCTTAAACTGGAAACACTTTCGGAAGAGATGCGCATATTGTATGTAGCTTTTACAAGAGCCAGGGAAAAGCTTATTATGACCGGCTGCATTAGGGATGTTTCCAAAGCCTGCGTCAGGTGGTGCTCCATTGCGGATACCATGGATGCAAAACTGCCGCCGTATGATATGCAGCAGGCCGCCACTTATCTTGAATGGCTCGGTCCGGCACTGGCACGGCATGTATCCGCTGAACCTTTAAGAATGGCTGCAGTTCCGCATGGGAATATCAAGCTGTTTGAAGAGGAAGGCTCCTGCTGGGAGATAAAGCTTTGGGGAATGGGTGCCGCAGCAGTTGAAAAGGAAGCGGCTGAAGCCGCAGAGAATATCCGGCAATGGCTGGAAAATGATAACAAAGAGTTTGCTGACCCCACTTACTCCGCGGAGGAACTGATTAGGAAGCTGGAATGGGAATACCCGTTCAAAACGCTGTCGGGAATGCCTGCAAAGCTTTCCGTCACAGAACTGAAAAGACGATTTGCGGCCGAGGAGCAGACAGAGCAGGAGGCAGCATTGCCGTTCATTCAACCCATGGCGGCAAGACCGGCGTTCCTGGAACCTGAAAGAGGTCTGGATGCGGCCAGAAGAGGCTCAGTCATGCATTTTGTCATGCAGCATCTTGATTTTGAAAGACTTGCAACGATAAAAGGGCAAATTGAAAAAGAAAATGGAAGTAGTGTAAAGAGTGTTGAAAGTTCATTTCAGAATGAACTGAAATCCCAATTGGCAACAATGGAGGCAAAAGAGCAGCTTACTCCAGCTGAGATAAAAGTAGTAGACATAGCAGCCATAAGTACATTTTTCGAAACAACTTTGGGAAAGCGCATGCTTGAGGCGAAATCAATCAGAAGGGAGACTGCGTTCAATATTGAAATAAAATGTACCGAGATATACAAAGAACTTCCCCAAACCCTTTACGGAAATGAAACGATGCTTCTGCAGGGTATCATTGACTGCTGGTTCGAAGCAGACGACGGCATAGTCCTGCTGGATTACAAGACCGACTATGTACCTGCCGGCGGTGCCGAACTCGTCAGGGAACGCTATAGAGTCCAGCTCGACTATTATACAAAGGCATTGGAGAGAATCTCAGGGAAGAAAGTAACGGAAAAATACCTGTATCTTTTCCACAGCGGTGAACTGTTGAACAATTGAACAGCAGGGTGTCATTGTTTGACACAAAAATCATTCGTTTAATAGATCGCAGTTGTTTAATATTGCGCATATTCCATGTGATATTGCAGAGGAGTGTCTCGGTGCCACCCTTAAAAGAAAACATTATACATCTTCGTTTAAATAATTAAATCCTACATATTGGTTGAATATTACATAGCAGTTTAAGTATGTACTGCTATCTTATAGAAATTTAATGAAAGGAAAGTTCTTGCTTTATATTTGAAAGCAGGAATCTCGATTTTCTTGTAGTTTAAAAGAAGTTCGCCACTTTCCACCGCCGGAAAGTGGCCAAAGGGCGCCACTCGGCGGCGTGGTGCCTGTCAGGGCACAATGAAAAAGTTTTACAATGTACCAAACGATTCAAGGGCATCCTTAAGCGGCAAAAAGCATGCCACTTAAGGATACCCTTGAATCGGGTACATTTGTGAAATTTTTTCAAACACTTAAAAGCGCTTTTGGGGTGTCTTTGGAGCTGTATCAACCTCCGTTCCAACAGGTGAGGCTTTGGGGAAAGAGAACCAGGATAATGTGAATGCGCCTGTCACTATATTGTGCTTTGTATTATTGATGGTTCAATGCAACTTTTTTATTTAAATTTACTATTTGTATGGAACATTTACCACGATTATAATGTCAAATAATCAGCTAAAATAACTTTGCAGCAGCAACTAAACTATTTTGCAGCAGCAATTAAACTATTTCACAACAGATAAGATGAGGCTCATATGAACAGTAAAAGAAGTATTTCGCGTAAAGCATTGATTGTCGCACTTTCTTTGGCGTTTATGCTCCAGGGCTGCGGGTCAAAATTGGTCAGTCCCGGCAATGATGCGGCCACGGGTTCCGGAAACAGTGAAGATACAACAGTACGGTCCGGATCGGCACAACCGGACAACAGTACGGCAAATGAAACACAAAATCAGGAAAGTGCGGTGCAGGGAAGCCAGACTGGTACTTTACAGCAGCAGTCCACGGTTCCGCCGATTGACCTGAATGTTGTGAAGCCAAATGAATCCGGAAGGATCATGGTGGTCATGTTCCATAACTTTGTTGAGGAATATAAAAAAGGGGATAAGGCATATACGACGACCTTCGATGCATTCGGAAAACTTCTTGATAAACTTTACACTTCAGGTTACAGGCTTCTTAGCCTGAATGACTATCTGAACGGAAATATTAATACTCCGGCAGGCTGTATTCCGATGGTTTTTACGTTTGACGACGGTACCGCGGGCCAGTTTAACTTGATTGACGATAACGGGACACTGAAGGTGAACCCGCTTTCCGCAGTAGGCATTATGGAGGAATTCAACCGGACTCATCCGGATTTCGGCGCAAAAGGCACCTTCTTCCTCAATTTGGGGGACCAAACCTTCAACGGTGCGGGAACAGTGGCGCAAAGACTGGAATATCTCACTGGCGGAGGGTTTGAACTTGGAAACCATACCTATACGCACATTAATCTGAAGCAGACCAAATCCGCTGAGAAAATCCAGGAGGAAATAGGCGGTAATCAGAAAAAGATGTATGAACTGATTCCAGGCTACACCTTTACAGCTTTTTCACTTCCATATGGCGAACCCTCCGGAGATTTGACGAAATATGTGATCAAGGGCGAATTCGAAGGGGTAACGTACGAGAACAAGGCTGTGGTGGAAGTAGGATGGGATCCTGCACCGTCACCTTTCAGTGTCAAATTTAATCCGCTTTCCACGCACAGAGTCAGAGCATCCGGTATTACCCCGGTTGATGCTGATCTTGCCTGGTGGCTGGACAGCCTGAAACGTGACAAACAGTATATAAGTGATGGTAATGCAGCCAACGTGACCATTCCGGAGTCCTATTCGGAATATATCGACCAGGGAAGGCTTGGCGGAAGAACACTTGTGAAATACTGAGCCGGCAGGAAGCGTCTGTCCATTCGGATATTCGGCTTATTTCCGCACAGTCAGCTGAAATAGATTATTGTAAAAATGCAAGTTTGAATATCTGAAAATTCATATTTTTAAAAAATCCTATTGACAGCATAACCATTCTATTGTATTGTTATTACATAATTTAATCTCAGACAGTATTCCCCGATTAAAAATCCGAACACTGTCTGAAGTGGCCAAGACCGCCATTATGTTCCTGCAGAGGGAATGTGATGGCTTTTTTGTTTTTCATTATTTGCGCAAATACAATGGAAATGCCTTGATAGTCAAAAAACAAAAATATGGGAAGTGAGGTGCCCGAAATGTCAGAAATCAAAAATAGTATGGAGTCGTTTGGTTATCAACAGGAGTTAAAACGTACACTCAAAACAAAAGATTTAGTAATATTCGGGATGGTTTTCATGTCTCCAATGGCATGCATGATCCTTTTCGGAACAATGACTACATTATCACAGGGACATAGTGTACTTGCATATATTATCGGTTTTGTCGCAATGCTTTTCACGGCATTCAGTTACGGCAAGATGGTGGAAGCCTTCCCTATAGCAGGATCTACGTACAGCTACACCCAGAGGGCGATCAATCCGAAACTCGGTTTTCTTTCAGGTTGGGTAATGCTTTTGGACTACGTGTTGATTCCAATGCTTCTATATGTAATCAGCGCCAATTTTTCAAATGCACTGATACCACAGGTGCCATTTTGGGCATGGATCATATTCTACATTTCAGTGGTAACCGTGATCAATATTCTAGGCGTGGAGGTTGCAGCCAAAGCAAACTTCATCATGACCGGACTGATGCTTTTAGCCATCCTGGCCTTTGTTATTTCAGCAGTCAAATATGCAATTACCGGAAATACAGCAGCACTGTTTTCCATCAGAACCATATATAATCCGGAAACATTCAGTCTTGGTCCGGTGGTAACGGCATCAGCCATGGCGGTATTATCCTATCTGGGCTTCGATGCAATTACAACACTGACCGAAGAGGCGGCAGTTCCGGTCAAAAAGATTGGAAAAGCAATCGTACTGGCGTGTGTGATTCAAACGATCATTTATGTTGCTGTAGCCTATTTCGCCACACTGGTTACTCCTGATTACAAATCAATTACCAATGTGGATACGGCTTTCTTCGAAATAGCATTTGCAGTCGGCGGTTCGGCTTTGCAGACATTTGTGACACTGGTTATTATGATTACAGGCATGGCAACAGCCCTTGCGGGCCAGACGGCAGCCAGCCGGCTCCTGTACGGAATGGGCAGGGACAAGTTGATTCCCGCAAAATTCTTCGCCTATCTGCACCCCAAGTATAAAACGCCGACTTACAGTATCCTGTTCATGGGAGCCATCGGTCTGGCAGGAGCACTTCTCATAAGCTTCGGGATGATTTCCGAGATGGTTACGTTTGGCGGTTTGTTTGGATTCATCTGTGTCAATCTTTCCGTTATCAACCAGTACTTTATCAGGAATAAAGAGAGAAAGGTAATCAGAAACCTGATATTCCCTCTATTGGGTGCAGGAATTTGCACATATATATGGTTCAGCCTGTCGCCACTTGCCAAAGTTGTAGGCTTCTCCTGGCTGGCCATTGGAATCATCTATCTGGTTGTCAGGTCTCTGAAATCCTCTGAATTCAAATCGCTGCTTGAAAATACTACTTTCATGAGCGCTGAGGTTGCAGAGAGTACTGATATTTAAAAAAGGTCTGATCGGAGAGAGACTGATCTCTCCGATCAGACAATAACAGCGGATCTTTACCAGAAGGTAAAGATTTCACAAGGAGAAACAAAATGCTTTGTACATTCGAAAAATTGTCCGTTGACAGGCAGGAAAGCATCTTGGATGCAGCAGCCAGTGTATTTGCAGAAGAAGGGTATCACTATGCTAGGATTTCCAAGGTGTGCGAGATGGCGGGAATATCAAACGGAGCGCTGTATAAATATTTCAAGAACAAGGAAGACCTGTTTCATGCAGTTCTGGACTATGGTGTAAAGCTGGTAGTAAATGAACTGTATGTGAAGTATACCGTAGATACCATATCCCTTTTTGATGCGATTCGTGATTTCCTGGTTGCACTGGTTGATTTTACGGAGAAACACAGGGATTACATGTCGATATACTCGGATCTTGGTTCAAGCTCCATGAAAAGATTTGCAGTAGTTGGCTCCGAAAAGTTCGAAAGTGCAGCAAGCATGTATACAGTTCAACTTGTTGAGGATAGCAGGCAACGCGGAGATATTACCGGAGACATCCGCAATGAAAGTGCAGCTTACCTGATAGATAATTATATTACCTTTTTTGTTTATTCGCTCGTGTCGGAATACCATCAGAAAAGGCTTGAATCGTTTTACATGACTGGAAACAGGGCGATTTCAGCGGATGAGAAGATAGAGCTGATCATCGAATCCCTAAGACAGGCATTGGGAAAGTAACAGACAAATTATTTTTTATGGCAGAGAGCGACCGCTCGCTCCTGATAATGACCAATGACAACATGCAGGCAGAATCCAAGGTACAAGAATGAAATGAAGATGACAACATGCAGGCAGATACCATGTAACAATGTGAAATATAAAGGATGGGAGAGATTACGATGGTAAAGAATTTTTCAGTTGACAAGACCACGGGTTACAAGAAACTTACAGGAGAAGATGTCAAAATCCTTATTCATGACTATGATATTGAAATGATCAGGCTGGAATTTGTTGATTTGAATGGGGTCAACAGAGGGAAGCTGCTTCCTGCGGATATGATCCACGAAGTACTGGAAAACGGGATTGCCTTTGCTGCGGCAATCATGGCAATTGGCTTTGACGGCAATGTTGCACAAGTCAAGGGTCTGACCGAGTACAATTATGATGACATGAAGGTGGTGGCTGATCCATCAACATTCACTATTCTGCCGTATATGGAGAAAACGGCACTGATCCTCGGAGACCTGTATTATCACAAGAAG
Source organism: Bacillota bacterium (assembly GCA_023399355.1). GTDB lineage: Bacteria > Bacillota > Clostridia > Acetivibrionales > DTU013 > UBA1305. The sequence goes on from JAEWQC010000124.1 coordinate 12,357, forward strand.
CCGATGAACCAGGCACCCCGGTGCTTTTTGAAAAAGGTGGTGGCTGAGTATCAGAAGATGGGTTTGAATCCTATAGCTGCCAGTGAAATCGAATTCTTTTTGTTCAATAAGCATCCGGATGGGAGCTTCACTCCCTATACCGATAAATCCGGCAATTGCTATACCAGTAATTCCAGGGTCGATCCGAAGGGGATCCTGTCCGAACTCACCAGGAACTTCAAGGAAATGGATTTTAAAGTACTGTACATGAATCATGAGTTTTATCCGGGACAGTTTGAATATAACTGGAGCCATGGCCAGGCAATCCGCAACGCGGATGAATCTACTGTTTTCAAGGGTGTTTGCAAAGATATCGCTGACAAAAACAACATGTTCGTCACCTTCATGGCCAAGCCGCAGAATGACAATGGCGGAAGCGGCTGCCACTTCCATGTATCCCTGAATGATATGGATACGGACCAGAATATATTTTTTGATAAGAGTGGAAAGGAAGGCATGTCCAAACTCATGAGGAATTTTGTTGCCGGCGTTTTGAAGCATGCAAAGCCGATCACCGCATTCCTTTCACCGACAATCAATTGCTACAAAAGGTATAAACCGGACTCTTTCGCACCTTATTACATCGGCTGGGGCTATGACAACAGAACGACTTACATCAGAATTCCAGAAGAACGAGGCAAAGCTACCCGTGTAGAAGTGAGAGCGGCAAGTGCGGCATCAAACCCCTATCTGGCGCTTGGCAGCATACTTGCAGCAGGTCTGGATGGCATAAAAAACGAACTGGAACCGCCTGAGATCATCAATACCGACCTCTACCATGATGAAGCCAGACAGGAGGAAATCGTACCAAGGAGCCTATTCAGGGCATTGGCTGAACTGCAGAAGGATGAGTGGCTTTGTGATTATATAGGGCAGGACCTGATCAACAATTTTGTCGCACTCAAGGAATTGGAAGTTGAAAGCTTTACAAACTCGGTGACGGACTGGGAATGGAAAAATTATTCCTACCATGTGTGACAGTGAAATCGTACAGCCCAGGTGAAAAAATAAAACATGGCAAGTATGATGCAAAAGCAAAACTTTGCAGGATATAAAGGAGTTGGCAGATATGTGCGGTATAGCAGGTATTATTAACAATAGGGAAATGGATATTTCGTCAAAGCTCATCGAGATGCTGACACTGATTCAGCACAGGGGGCCGGATGCCAGCGGGGTCGCCTTATACGGAACCGATCCTTCCATTGCATTAAGGGTTGCCATTACAAGAAAAGAAAGCAGGCAGGCCCTGCTTGAAACGGTGGCAGCGCATGCAGCCATTCTGGCCGAACAGACCTCCGAATGGGACAGGAAAGTTGTGTTTTCCGAATTCAATCTGAGAATAGATGAGGATGGGATCAAAAAGCTGCACCGGGCGATCAACTCAATCAACGGGCTATATGTGCATTCCATTGGAAAAGGGATGAAGGTGTATAAGGACGGAGGACTTATTGAGAATCTGGTTAAGAATCACGAGGTGGCACTGCAAAAGGTGACTCATGGCATGGGCCATGTCAGGATGGCGACCGAAAGCGCGGAAGATATCAATGCGGCACATCCGTTCGTTTCTCCGTTCTACCCGGAGCTTGCCATCGTGCACAATGGACAATTTACGAACTATTTTAACCTGAGAAGGAGCCTGGAGAGCAGGGGCGCCCTGTTCAAGAC
>JAEWQC010000138.1 GCA_023399355.1 Bacillota bacterium
AATAATTTTTCATAAAGAGCCATGAATGACAAATGGTTTAAAATATTCAAGTCTTATAAAGAATGATCTGCCTTCGAAATACTAATATACTGATCCTACAAAAACTTTCTACCAGTAGAAGGTGCTCGCCAACTAAACGAATAATATAACGTTACTAAGCGGATTAATACTCTCTAAATCTAATATTTCTTAGTAGAGAAAATTGATGATGACATCCTTATTCCTTAGGTATTTGATTCTTTGTATGATCCAACACAAATTATCATAAAAAGTTCGCCAAAAGGAGTAGATCTTACTATACCTTTCTCGATTTCTGTACTGACTGCGTGCATATTTTCAAATTCTTCATTCATTTTTTGCAGGCTATTTTTTAAATCAAGGTAAGCGGGGTGATTCTCAAAATCATGGTATCGACTTTCATCAACAAGTCTTCTACCATAATCAATTTCAATTAAACCTAATCTACAAAGGTTACTTATTGATGTTGACTGTTTGACAATATCAGTTATATTAGGGTTGGATAAGAACACATGTTGAGAGAAAGTGGTTCTACCTCCATTATTATGAAGAATATGAAATGAAGCTATAGGTAATTTATTATTATTATTTGCTAGGATTTCCAGGTTAGCTGCATCTAAAGGCGATAATTGCTTAATAATCTCAACAAATGATGGTTGTACATTTTCTGCGGTATCTTTATTCATTGAGGCAGCAATCAGCCTTGAAAACATTTTTCTAAGTTCATCGTTTTCAATATAGAATCTAGAAGCTTCTAGAGCAGGCCCCAGCAGATTTAATTGCGGTTCAATTAGTTTTTCTTCAGGAATTTGGGTAAGCTCATTACGAATATCTTCTTTAAATTTATCTAGACTCTCGGCTTGCTTGATTCGTAATTTTTCAACACTAAAATTTAGACGGTTAAAAACAAAGTAGAAAACATTTCCTAAAGTTTTACCGATTTCTTTGCCTGCAGGTGTTGTTGCCTCAGATAAAAATGGAGAAGGCTCTTCAGAATTATTACTTTTTATTAGGTCTATAACTGACATAAAAACACCTCTCAGAAATTATTATTATAATGATTTTTTTCTATAATGTTTAGCAATAGCGGATATTCAAGTGAAATCTTAGCACATTATCATGCTAGTTATTGCGGTATTAAGATTATTTATGTCTTTATGTGAAGCAACCATCAACATTTCTTAACCTAAGAGAAGTTAGGTACTGCCTATTACGTATCACTTGTAGTCTTTTTTCTGCAGCAGCTGTAGAAACAAAAAACCTATCACGCATTATTGAAACTTTTGGGAAGCAATTCACAATATCCTCTGGCATAAGGAACTGACCTGCAAACTCATCGGCTTCATCTTCAAATTGTTGTAGCTGCTCTGGGCTTAAATTTCGAGCATCTCTGAAATATGGTTCATGCTTGAGAACGATATGGCCAAGCTCATGGGCCAATGTGAAATTTAACCGTTTCAGCATGCTTTTATCAGTTTTATTCTTATTGACCACTATAACATATATGCCATTGTCAGGATCGTACTCCGTTACAGCATCAGTCTTATTGCTCATCGGCATACATCCAAGGATACAATTATCCTTGAAAAATGTCTTTATAATATTCTTCGTATAAATAGGATATTCTTCAATTTGAAAAATCTGATTGAGGTGATCGACAGTGTCAAGGATGTGATTTAAAGTGTCGAGATTAAGCATAACGTTCCCCTTATGCAGTATTTAGGTAAACTTATTTAACCTTGCGAAGAATGACTTCGTCATGTTTATTGACTTCTTCTTCGATTCGGTTTAACTGTTCGGAATGCTGTTTGTAGCCATCTAGAAGAGCCTCAATTTTGGTACCGTGCGTGTTTTCCAATCGTACGATATCGGTCTTATCCGACTTCTGATCAAGCTTATTCTTTACATCAGTCACATCTTTTTTTAGTGAATCTACATCTATGGTCAGCTTACCAACCTGAGCAGCAATATACTCTAGTAACTCTCTATCTGTGGACATTCGTAACACCTCTATAATAAATTTAAAAACTCATCTTCATTAAGAATTATTATATCATAACCTTCGGTTTTTAGCTTATATGCAGTTTCTTCTTTACTGCTCATACCATCTTCGCCGACTAAAGATTTATCCTGTGCTCCAACAATGAGATAATTGGTTTTTTTACTTACTGCACTTTTAAGTATACCTCCAAGGTTTACTGCTTTTTGCATTGCAGTTTTTCTATCCAGGCTTTTTAATTCACCGGTAAATACAAGAGTTTTGCCGAAAAACACATGGTTATTATCAATTTTTTCAGTGGTTGCAGCAATTTCGGATAAAACGATATTATTAAATTTATGAGGTGCTTTGCCAAATATTTGCACTTCTTTTACGTCTGAATAAAAATGTAAGTGTAAATCATCATTATGTTTGCAAAACTCAGGGAAACAAGTGTATCCAGAAGTCTTAACAGCCTCTATTAATATTTGTGCGCATGTAGTAGCATCAGATAATGCATTGTGATGTTCCTGCATGCAAATTCCAAAGTATTGTGCCCTGTCGGATAATCCAGCCCTAACAGATTTATCACAAATGCAAGAAGTTATATTTATACTGCACATATATTTGAAATCAGGAATATCTATTTTATATCTGGTATCACATGCTTTTAGTACGGTCATATCAAAAATAGCATTATGAGCAATAACAATGTTTCCAGCAAAATATTGTTTAATTTTATCCCAAACTTCCGGAAAAAAAGGAGTATCTTTTACATCATCAGCAGATATCCCATGAATATTCGTGTTCGTAAATTGTAAAGTAGGTGGATGAATCAGAAAATATTCTTTTTGGACTATTTCAAGATCAGTTACTGCTGTGATTCCAATAGAACATGCACTGTTGTATTGATTGTTTGCAATTTCAAAATCAACAGTAACAAAATCATATTTCATAAATAACACTCCTACCGTTTATTAAAATAGATAGCAAAATAAAAGCTCGCGCTTTATTCTTTGTTTTTTTCCTTTTCACGCAGTCTTTTTTCAATCAACATAGCTGCATATTCACGGACTTTTTTGCGATCGTCTTCTGGTAGGTCTTTTGCTCTGCACATTTCTGTAAATAAGTCAGGATCAACTTTTATTATTTCATTTGTTGCATTAGCTAATACAGGATCAATTTCTGTTGAATAATCTTTACCAAGTAATTGGTCAATTGAAATTCTGTATAATTCCGATAATTTTTCTAAATACTCTTGAGTGAGTGTTTTTCTACCAGCTTCAAGGGAATAATAAAATGAAACAGAAATGTTTAAATATTCTGCAACTTCCAAGCCTGTCATTTTTCTAGAATTTCTTATCGCCTTTAAACTGTTAATAGATAACTACTCCTTTTATTATTCTAATAGAATAAATTATATTACAAATCATTATTCTGGACAATGTTCTAATAGAAACATATTCTATATAAAATAATGAGACACATGGAGATATTAGAAGAAAACTTAATATAAAAGTTTCTAATGGGAATATATCGGGATTGAGAATATATCTCTATGAGCGTAATATGATTATAGATTCAAGATGAATCAATCCCCAGTAAATAGATTTTGAAGAGGGTAATATGACGGCTAAAAGAAAAGCTGTTAAAAAGGCACTGAGGTAATTAATATGTTGCTGGAAGAATTAAAGTCTATCAAAAATTACAAAATCGATTCCTTTGAACAATTCAAATCCGAAGTGATTGAAGCAGTAGAAAGCACATGCCACTGGAAGAAGTCTGGCGATTGGCTGCATGATGAATATCGAGATTCCTCTGAAGAAGGTCAACAATGCTACAGAGCTATTATTATCGTGATGAATGATTGCTTTAATAGTAAAACTCCAACTTTCAGAGTCGGTTATAAAAACATATCATCTGTTACGGTATTTGATATTTTTTACACTGATTCCGCGGGAGGCGGTTTTGTTATTGACGATATCAACCTGGCATACGACGCAATTAAATCGTTTTTTAACCTACAGGATAAAAAAAGTAAGTATGAGAAGGGGGGGGGAGCATAAGGGAGAAGGAGTACCAATAATAAGAAATCAATATGGTTTTCCTGCGCAGAATTCCCGGTAAATTTTATTATGGTTTGCGCTCGAAGCATTTAGCTTTTTCCGCAGAGATAATCGGCGGAAACATCGAGAGCATTAGTAATACGGATAAGATTTTTGTGCCTAGGTTCAAATGTTCCCCTGAGCCAATTCTTTACCGTGACATTTGAAACACCGGTTAACATGGCAAGGTCATCGGCGCCAATCCTTTGTTTCTCCAGCGCTCGCGTTAAGCGCTCGGAAAAGCTGGAAAAAAAGAAGAAGAAAAAGAAAGTAATCACCCCCTTTTTACCGGGGATTCTGCGCAGGTAAACCAATATGATATCAGCTAAGCAGGACTATGGACAGTCGAATGATATTTCGGCGTCACCAAACAAGGAATTTGTTCAAGTTTCATATAACCTCCAAGGGGCGCCCCTATACCAAGATAATACACCTTTTGACAAAAAACAACAATAATAAAGGAGGTGGGAGCATAAAGGAAAGGGCAATCAGAATCACGGCGGTTTTATCAGGGAAAGGCCTTGTCCTTTCCAGCGATGGAGGATACCAGTATGAACGATCTGCGCGCGGGTTACATTTACGTTTTCTGCCCGACACATAAGAACAAGAAACTCGGGCAGGTGAAACAGAACATGAAAATTGATGGGGAGGTGCTCATGTTTTGTTCAATGTGCAAGCATCCTGTGGAGGTGAAGAACGAACCTAAAAAATAAATCATATCAGTGCTAGTGCCAGTGCCTTGTGCCGGTGCCAATGCCAGTTCGCCGTGTTAAATCTATCTGACCGGCAGCTGGCATTTTTATTAAAACGGAAGGAGGCAAGGCATGGTAGGCACTAATTTCAGTGAAGTGGTAAAGGCTCGAATGGCGGAAATACCAATGACACGCGGTACGCTTGCTGAAAAGTCGAAGGTTAGCTATTCTCACCTGAAAAACCTGTTGGACGGCAGGCGCAGGTGGAATGAGGACACAAAAGCCAAGGTCAGCAAGGCGCTCAACATTGTGACGGAATATAAATGCGTTTCATGAATAGGACAATTTTCAAGCGAAATATGATGTATAGGGGAGGTCGATAATGAATGCCAATACACCCGATCATGGGGGAATATGACGAGATGAGAAAGATAGGCAATACGACGGTTTTCATCCTGTATCCCAAGATCAGCGAGGAAGAGAACGAGCGGAGGCAGCAGGAGATCAACGAGGTTTGCGGCAGGGTCCTGCGCAATCAGGCGGTGAGGGATAGAAAAAAGGCTGAGGGAAACGGCAAATGATGAGTCAGGGGGTTACCCCTTTATATAGATGGGACAAGCATATATGCACATTTGTTAAGCCATGACAAAGCTAGATAGTATGTGTGAATTAAATATGGAGGGAGAGGTAATCATTGTTGGAATTCAAAGTAAAAGTTAAGATTGCGAATATTTTCGATTTGGATAAAACAATCGAAAAAATCAATGAAATTGAAAAAGAGTACAGATGTAACTGCACTCTTTTAGAAATCGAAATAGGTTAATTCTTCTTGTTGAATTCTATGTACTCAATATCGTTGGAGGATAATGTCACTACTGAACTGCCGATAAAAGTAAGATTTTGCCCATTTACCAAATGGAATTCTTCAAAGTTTGAATATTTTTCAATTGAACCATCGTAACCACTCTGTTCATTGACTGATTGGAGATTATCAATAGTTACATACCTGCTTGATTTAAGGCTAATATTTACATACCATGTCATACACATTTTCACCTCCTTCGACATAATATTACACCTTATGGGAGGAATTTACAATAATGAAACCATCAGCAGGATATGCCCGATCCAGCCATGCTGAAAAAATTAAAGGACGGAGTGATGTTATGGTTTGCCCTTACTTTAAAGAACTTGGTTGGAAGAGTATCTTTTGCAAAAGAGGTCATTCCAAACGAGCTGCTACGTTTAAGGCGACTTATATAAAGGACAAGCATATTCGGATACAGTGCAACGGCACATATACAGATTGCTGTACATACAAGAAACTTCAGAATGAATGGTAAATTGAAGGGAGATATTTTTATGGCAAGCCCAATTCAAATTTTAATTGTATTTGTGATACTTATAGGTTCCGCATTCGCACTAGGCTGGCAAACACACCAAACCTTCTGCCGACCCAAAATCAGGAGATTCAAAATTAAAAAACGTAAGCCAATTCGGGATTGCTATGAACGATACTGGCTCAATTTGTAAAAGTAGCAGGTGGTTTTATGAGTATTGCCAACAAGGCAGGACCTTTAACTGCATATAAGATGAAGCCGGACCAGCGGCCACTGGTCCTGGATGAAGTACTAAAGACAAAATCGTTACCGGTACCGGAACAGATAAAACTAGTATGTGCATTTGATTTTGATATCCCTGATGAAACCGCTGCATCCAGACCTGGACAATGCATAGTCATTGCAGATGATAAATTCTGTGGGGCTTATCTCGGAGAATTGGTGAAGACTCGGACCACGCAGATGAATTTTAAGTTTGCTCATGTCCGGATCATTGAGATGCTCAGGTATCCTTTGCAGCATGCAATATTTAATAAAAATGCTGAGATAAGGCGGGATCCTTATGAGGTCGGTTCTGAACATTCCTTTGATTTGGCTGATATTTGGTTTCTATTTGAGCCAGCTAATACTTTTGAAAATCTTTAGAAGGTGACAATATGTATGGATATTTGGACTTTGTTTACACTCCTGATGGCAAATTCGGAATGGTCATAGCTTATAACATGCGGTTGCACAAATTTAAGGTCGTTTTTAATTGGTGTAAAAACAATGAAACTTCAGAGTATTACTATGAAGAAGATTTGAAGGCCGTTGTTTAGGCGGCGGGGATGTTGCTTTTATTTGTTGTGGGTGGAGTGGCTAATAAAAATGATGAAAGATTGTTATTTGTATAAGGGACTATTGGTGCTGGACAAGAAACGGTTTTATTGTCAGATCTCTGATGAAAGATATTACAAAACCAGGGCTTTCATTGAACGCAGGTTAAAAAAAATATATGGAGTTGTTTACCCCAGGATGAATTGGATAGGGGAGTATATGGATTGATTTTTATGTTTGGGGGAAAGGAGGCTATAAGGGTGAAATGTACGATGTGTGATTTTAGACTTAAGGCGAGTAATCGCAAGAAGATTTCTTTGATGGACTTAAAAGGCTGCGTTTTCAACGATAAGGATGTTAATGCCAAGCAGCAATTGGAATTCATGTTTGGTGAAATGAGCTTGGAGAAGAAATTATATCCGGTATCATACAAGGCCGTTGTGACTGTCTCGGGTGCAGATCCGAATGGAGACTTGACAGTATGCACAATTGCTTCGTTTCCGACAAAGGTGTGCCCGAATTGCGGGAAGGTGCTGAAGTGAGCTGGAGGGCATGAAAACAATTTTAAAGTTCAGAAAGTGAGGAATTTATGAAAATTTATATGGCATCGTCCTGGAAAATGATAGATAAAGTTCGAGAGCTAGCTCAGCTTCTGAGAGACAACGGACACGAGGTTGATGATTTTACCGACAGCAGCCGGGGACGTTATGTTTTCTTTTTTAAAGATCTTCCCGGATATGAGGACCTCAATGCTATTACGCTCTTGGATCATGAACCGGCTGTGAAAGCATTTGTTGAGGATAAAAAGTATATTGACTGGTCTGAAGTTGTATTTTTGCTTCTGCCTTCCGGAAAGTCGGCTCATTTGGAAGCTGGGTATGCCGTCGGATCAGGGAAAAAGCTTATCATATTCCAGGAATCATATCCGTTCGGAGAATTCGACGTCATGTATGGCTTTGCAGACCTTATAACATCTGATATGAAAGAGGCATTGAAGTTTCTTTCGGCTATCGACGAAAGGAAAGTCTTTAAATGCAACGATGATGGAGTTGCCGAATGGTGCATAGCTATGGACAAACAGCAGGCGTATGAATTTATGCTCAAGATGTGGGGAGAAAGCACCATGGGCGAGTATATCGAAGAATATTATGAGGATAACCCTGGATCATCGCTAGACGAATTCATAGAATGCTTTTTCACTGAAATGCCTGCCGATCAAGACTTTTGTATTAAGGATGCCGGGGAGAGTGGTGGTCCTCTAACAAGGAAAATATCCGAATGGGCGATAAGTGCAGTAGCTGTTCCATTTTATCTTTGTTGTGAAGATTGGTAATGCGTGATAGCAGGAGAATGTGAATTTATGGATGGATGTGTTGCTCCAGATTGGTTTATAGAAGCTGGTTGTTGTGGTGATTGTGGTTGCTGTCAATTTTCTTCCAACAGAGAAGAGAATGAAGAATAGTAAGGGCATCCGGTCCTTAAGGTGGTGTCAAATATTAAAGCAATACTGAAATATCCGGGAAGTAAATGGCGTATTGCCGAGTGGATCATATCTTACTTTCCAAAGCATCACAGCTATTTGGAGCCTTTTGCAGGAAGCCTGGCAGTATTGTTTAATAAGCCACCAAGCGACATTGAAACTGTGAATGATTTGGATTTGAATATCGTAAACCTATTTCAGTGTATCCGTGAGGATCCTGACCGGCTTGCCAAAATCGTTGAGGCTACTCCGTACAGCAGATACGAGTATGATCAGATGTATTACGCTGACGATCCGGAATGTAAATATGAAAAAGCAAGACGGTTTTTGGTGAAGTGTTGGCAAGGACATGGGTACCGTGTAAATCAATATAAGGTTGGCTGGAAAAACGATGTCCAAGGTCGGGAACGGGCCTATGCCATGAAGCATTGGAGTGATCTTCCTGATAGAGTTTTACTTGCTGCTGAAAGGCTAAAACATGTACAGGTTGAATGTATGCCGGCCATAGAACTTATAAAGCGGTTTAGGTTTCCGAAGGTGCTTATATACTGCGATCCTCCATATCTGATGAGTACAAGGACATCGCATGTTAAAAGGCAATATTCTGCTGAAATGCTTACGGAACAGGATCACATTGAACTTTTGGAAGTACTGATGCAGCATCCTGGACCTGTTGTCATATCGGGTTACGAATCAAAATTGTACAGGGAAATGCTTGATGATAGAGGTTGGAGCAGAACTGCAATACAGAGCAATGATCAGAGTAACAGGCCAAGAAAAGAAATAATTTGGATGAACTTTTAGAGTGGTTCGCAGAAAACAAACTTGAGTATTTGATCCGGGGGGATTAATTGTATGAACGTATTGAGGATTAGCCGGGAACTGGACAAGCTTATAAACCAGTATATGGCGGGACAAATAAGTAAAGAGGTAGTCGAAATTAAGCGGCAGGAATTACATGCTGCTATGAATAAGGGAGGTAAAAAATAATGGTTGAGCAGGCAAAAGCGAAGATTAAATTAGAGATGGAGCAGAATAGAGATGACGGATATATTCAGTTCCTTGGACAATCTCTACTTGATTATTTGCGTGATATTCCTAGTGCTGCAGAGGCGATTCTCGCCGAAGGTAAAACAATGGCAAAAAGTAGAGCTGCTGTTGAAAATGAAGCAATGCAAGGCACAAGAAAAGGCAATTGCTCAGTACTTACACCGGAAAAGGTTAAGGAAATTGTACTTAATTATTTTGGAATACATCATAACGTTTCCTCATCTGCTCATGGAGGTTCGGTTGATGAATTTAATATAAAGCTGGAGGATCTGCTGCAATGAAAATGAGTGCTGGAGTTAAGGAACATTACTTACACTTCGATAATGACTTCAGTCCTGAGATTATCGAATTTGCAACAAATACCGCTTTGGAATCAAGCAAATATCTATTTGTAACCACTATCAAGAACCAGCAATACGGCTATTGTACTCATTGTAATGTGGAATTGCCAACACATTTACCAAAACTATCTGATCGGGCAATAGCGGAACGTGAAATGTGCGGGTGTCCTGCAGCTTTGTATATGGGAGAGGAATATGAAAGGAAAAAGCATGGCGAAAAGGCAATCTGTCCGAACTGTAAAAGTGAGTGCATTGTCAGATATGCCGGGCTTGGACATAGCAATTTAAGAGATTGTGCATATTTTGTCTACTATGAAAAATCTAAACTGGACTCCAACATATTGGTTGCCAGAGGGATCCATGCTGTAAGATATTATGGCAATGGTTATAAAAATGTCCAAACCGAGCTTGAAACAGAAGTACATTATTCGTTTGAATATAAAAAAATGGGTAAAATGATAAAACCTATATCCGAACCATGGGGACACAATCATATTGGATTTTCAAAAACGATTCACAGTTGGGCAAATCGCCACGGTTATAATACTTACTTCTGTTATTCACGAAAAAGTATTAAAAATGCTGTAAAGAATACACCATTTGCATGGATCGGATGGGAAAACTATGACTATAATGATATGGTAGAGTATTTCGACCTTTTTTCCAGGTACCCGGTAATAGAGTATTTGAATAAACTCGGATATAAGCAGTTAGTTACAGAAAAACTCGAGACAAAAACTATAAGTAAGGGTGCTATTAACTGGAATGGGAAAACGATCGAAGGCGTTTTCAGGCTTACAAAAGAAGAATATAACATTGTAAAGCAATATAAAATCAATGTTACATCTTCATTTCTTAACTTAACAAAATCAGTCAAAGAGCGAGAATTGAATCTCACAATACCGGAGATCTCTGATCTTTCGCACATTATTCCAAGTTACAGTAATATGGATAACGAGCTTTCAAGTATTAATAAAACATTTGGAGAATACTTAAATTTCAAGGATGCTTTTAGGTATTGCATGAAACAAAATAACAAAAATATGTCAACCTATAATTCTGTATATTCCATTACTAGTGCTTGGCGCGACTATGTTTCAGAGTGCAAAAAGCTCAATATGGATATCTCTGATATGAGAGTCTTATTTCCAAATGATCTGCATAAAGCTCATCAAAATACAACAGATCAAATCAGGTACGAAGTAGATAAAGCATTAACTGAAAAAATAGTATCAAGGCTTCCGACTATGACACGCTTCTACATTACTTCTGATAAATACCTAATCCGTCCGGCAGAAAGTGCTTTTGAAATCGTTAATGAGGGCAGGGAGCTGCATCATTGTGTTGGCAGGTATGCAAAAGATTATGCAGACGGAAAGACTTGTATTTTATTCATCCGGAAGGTGGAGGAACCTGATAAACCTTTTTATACTGTCGAAGTAAATGGCAGGGAAGTAGTACAAGTGAGGGGACTTCAAAATTGCGCTCCTAAAGATGAAATGTTACTTGCATTTATAAAAAGGTTTACAAAAGAAGCAGTTGCGTTAAAGAAGTCCAACAGGAGACAGACCAAAAATAAAATACCGGCATAGGTCCGGGGGAGGATAGTGTATGAGTAAGGATTGTACAAGTTGTATGTTTGCTACAAAAAAGCCAGGAGGGAAGGTGTCTTGTTCTGTGTTCCCAGAGAAAGGAAAGGCATTCAAGCCTATTGATGACTGTAGTAATTACACATCTGAAGCATCTAGTGATATTCCATTGTCATTAGATGAATGCGAAAATTATAAGCTACCTATTGATGACCGCAGCAATACACCAGTTGTTTCTAATAATCCGGATTCTGTGTATTGTTCTATTCAGAATTATGTTCCAGTAAGGATAACCGATACAGGGATTAACAGTTTAGGTATAGAAAGAACACCGCATATGATTGCAACCGAAATTTATGCAATTAAAGGCCAGGCTCGGAATGTTATGCTTGTAAGCAGCATAGAAATTGGTCGTAGATTAATTGAAGCTAAGGCAATGCTTTCACATGGCGAATGGGGAGACTGGCTTAAAAACTCCGTTGATTATTCTCAAAGAACAGCAGAAAATTTAATGCTAATTTATAAAGAATACAGTTCAAATAGCAATGATAAATTCGCAAACACGCTTGCGAATTTGAACTATTCCAAGGCCGTTGCACTTCTTGGACTTCCAATAGAAGAGAGGGAAGAATTTATAGGAAATCATAATATTGATGATATGTCTTCTCGCGATCTGCAACAAGCTATTCGCGAACGGGACCAGGCTTTAGCTGATAAGGAAAAGGCTGATCAGGAGAAGGAGAATGCCATTAAGGAACGTGATCAGGTCAAATCTGATTCCCAGGCTGCTGATGCCAGGATCACTTCTTTGATAACTGAAAAGGACAAGCTTGTGAAGGATCTTGATGCTGCTAATAAAAAGGTGGATGAGGAGACTGTTAAGCTAAAAAATGATCTGGAAAAGAACAAAAAGGATCTCGACAAAAAGAAGTCCGAACTGGAGAAGCTCAATACTAAAGTCAAAGAACTGGAAACGAAATCACTTGAAGTTAAGCCGGGAGCTACTCCTGAAGAGATTGAAAAAATTAAATCTGATATTGCTGCAGAATTTGATAAGGAAAAGGCCGTTATTAATTCTGAGAAGGAATCAGCTGAGCGCCGGGTACATGAACTAGAAATAAAAGTTACCCAGCAATCCAATGCAGCTGCACTTCGGTATAAGGTGTTTTTTGAAGTCCTCACAAAGGATTTTACGGAAATACTGAAAGCCCTTTCTGACATCAAAGAAACGGATGCTGAAACTTATGATCGCTATAAAAATGCCACTATGAAGCTTATAAGCACGATGACAGCACGGCTTTAAGTCATCCAGCAAAATACATACAGATAAAGGTGAGGTTATATGGCGCACAAGCGTTTCATCATGAACAACATGGGCACAGATGATGCTATAGCAGATATTGCAGAAATAGACGGGATGTTAGCTTTGATGTGGCCTTGGTTTATTGCCGCTTTTGATGACTGGGGCAGAATGGATGTATCAAAGCCACGTCAGGTGAAGCTTGATCTGTTTCCGATGATTGCAAGTATAACTGCAAAGACTATCGAAGAAGCAATAACTGTTTATACTGAAAAAGGACTTCTCTACAGATTTGAGGTAGCAGAAAAGATCTATATCGCCATAGAACCATGTAAATTTTATAAGTACCAAACATATATCCGTGATGAGAAGAGGGCCAAGGACCACTTATCAAAAATACCTGCCCCTGAGCATCCTCCATGGGAAAACTGCGCGGACTGTCGCGACATATCGCGCAAGTGCGCGCAGTCGCGCGCAGAATGCGAAGAAATACACCCTTCTCCTTCACCTTCGCCTTCACCTTCTCCTTCTTTAAAACCAGAAGAAGAAGACGTGTGTGCGCGCGAGGATATTTCAAAGGGCGAGGATACGAAAACTGCTGCGACGGACGAAAATGATTCTGAGAAAAGGGCAGCAGAAGGCAAGTTGTTCGAGTTTTTTAACAAGAACATTGGCATGATCACCCCGTTTCAGACACAAGCTGTATCCCAATATCTTAATGATGGTATGACGCCAGGCATGATAATTGCCGTAATGGAAGACAGCCAAGGTATGGATAACAAATGGAGTTGGATTAATAAAGTCCTGAAAAATACCTATGAACAAAATGTCAGGACTTTAGAACAATATGAGGCTCATAAACTTGAACGCGCGAAAGCAAGGAGCAGGGACAAACCGCCAAATAAGACAGGATACAGAGCACCTCAGGCGGGTAATTTCGAACAAAGAAAGTATGACGACGATTTTTGGGATCATCTTTACAAAAATTTATGATTGGAGTGGGTTGAAATGAAAATTAGAGCTTTAACACTTATTCAGCCTTGGGCCACACTGATAGCCTTGGAAGAAAAACAAATCGAGACACGCAGTTGGAGCCCGAATTATAAAGGCAAGTTGGCCATACATGCAGGTTTGAAGATTGATTTTGATGCCTGCAGCCAGCCGTGGATTAAGGCAGCTCTTGCAAAACATGGCATTACAATACCGGAAAAGCTTCCGACTGGATGTGTGATTGCCACATGTACGATATTTGACTACAAACAAATGGTATACAACCATGATGCAAAACATGATGTCGAAGTACCAGGATATAAATTGTCAGATCAGGAATATGCCATGGGTTATTATGAACATGGCCGCTGGGCCTGGATACTTGCGAATGTTGTCCAGCCTGATCAACCTATTCTAGCAAGAGGAAAGCAGCGTTTATGGAACTTTGAAACAACCAGCATCAAGTTTCATGGTAAGGAGTGGGTGTGACATGATCGAATTCTGTGGGTGCGGATCATTAAAGCGATATGGGAAATGCACGAATATAAACTGCACCGAGAAAAAGACAAAGAAAAAAGTATGGGTTATAGAGGGCCAATTGCTTGAATTCGGGAATGCAGTTACAGGACATGAAGCTGCTGAGTCTGCTGCAAAAATAATGAAACTGCAGGAAGAAATACAACATGAACTAAGAAGATAAATGCTCTGGAGGGGTCAAAGTGAGCGATTGGAAAACGTGGGGAGAACTTGTAAGTGAATATAAAGCATCTTTAAAAGCATTGAATAGCTGCATAGATGAACTGACTATCAAAAAAGATGCAACTATACAAGCCTGCAAGAAATTACATAATGATCCCCAGAAGGATTCTGATGTCATTGACCTAGCGGATCGAATGAAACCGATAATCAATATGCGCAATGAACTCAGGGAAATTACAAAAGAAGTCACCCATTATTATGACAGGAGATGGTGGAGGAGTGAAAAATACACGTTTAATCAACGAAAGTCTAGAAAGTTCGTTTATAGCAGACCCATTCAACGATGATCCAGCGACAAATACTGATAAAAGAATTTTAATGAAAAGGCTTCTAGGTAGCTCAATAAATATATCATTAACTGAAAGGCAAAAACAAGTTTTTATAATGTATTACATTGATGGCAAGAAAATGCCGGAAATAGCTGATATTCTTGAAATTAACAAGTCAAGCGTATATAAAATTTTAAAACGGTCAATGAATAAAATAGAAAAAAATAAAAAAATATTTGAAAAAGTTGCCTATTAATGGGCAACTTTTTGGCTATGTTTAACCTATATATATGAGAAGTATTTTTTAAACTGATTTATAAACCTAAACAGAAATAAGTAGCTCATTACAATAATATGAGCTATTTATTTTTTTTAACATCATCAATTAACCTTAAAAACCGTTATGAGTAATTGACAAAGTGAATTAGTTGAAAGCTTAGAAAATAAAGAGGTTGGATTTTTAAATGAGTTATCCAGAATATGTATTAAGGGTAATTCAGACAAGATACATGCTTTTATTTTTTTTATTTATGTTCAGATAATACATAAATAGTGATATGTATTATTAAAAAAACCACGATTTAAAAAGCTTAGAAAACAAAGGGCTTGGGATTTTTATTAAATAATACAGAATACAAATTATGAATTATTCAAATCAATAGTAGGTGATGAAATGAAGGTTGTTCAACCGATACGTGAAAAAACAAAAATTGAGGAAATAAAAAAGATATTAAAAACAAAAAATATACGGAATTATATCATGTTTGTCATTGGTATTTATACAGGTCTCAGAATTAGCGATATTTTACAATTAAAGGTAAAGGATTTAAAAAACCAAGATTACCTGAGATTGAAGGAGAAAAAGACATCAAAGAATAACCGACTATTGATTAACAACAAACTAAAGCGGGATTTGAAGCCATATCTCGAAAATCGTGATGGAGAAGAATATATCATACAATCAAGGAAAGGTATTAATCAACCGTTGCAAAGAGATATGGCATATAAGCTTTTAGCGGGTGCAGCTAAAGAATTAGGCATGGAAGAGATAGGGTGCCATACATTACGCAAAACATTTGGATACCATTTTTACTTTCAATCAAAGAACAACATTGGTTTACTCATGGATATATTCAATCATTCTAGCGAACGGATAACATTGCGGTATATCGGTGTAAACCAAGATATGAGGGATAAAGCCATGAAGAACTTCAGGTATTAGTATGGCGAGGTATCCAGAAGTATACAAAGATCCTCAATGGAAGTCAACACGAGAATACGTTATTAAAAGGGCACATGGATTATGTGAACGATGTAGTAAGAAAGGTAAAATCAAGCCAGGAAAGATAGTCCATCATAAGATTTGGTTAACCGATGAAAACCTTAATGACTGGAACATTGTATATAATCCTGACAGCTTGGAATACCTCTGCAACGATTGTCACGAAGACGAACACGACAGAAGCATAGGCCTTCAAAAGTTTTTAGTCCCCCCGGGGTAGGAACTTTTTTCATTTTAGCGGGAACCGATTGATTGAGGTTCTATTTCACGCGAGCCATAATTTACAGGAGAGGGGGGTAAATGTATCAATGTCCACCAAAAAGAAATCATATGCCATGAAAGTAAGGCAAAATCTTCGGAAAGAAAAAATTACAATTGACCCTCTCCTTGATGCAACACTTGAAGAGCTTGAAAGACTTGGTATTATTCGTGACGATCTATATAATTCATACACGGAACTGGAAGGTGTTGACGGCAAAAGGGAATTGTTCAAAGAGTACACCAACAAGGGCGGTGCTACAAACATTATAATGGCTGCGGAGGTTACTGAATACAAAAATTACTCGGATAAGTTCAACAAAACAGTATCAGCTCTTGAAAAAATGATTGAGGCAAGAAGGCCTGAACCCGAAAAAGAGACTAAGCCGGAGGATCCTCTCGCTAAAATCATAAGGCGTGATTTGAATGGCTAATGCTGTACCGCAATACATAAAAGACTGGCATGGTTATGTTGAACGGAAACCAAAGAACCACGGGAAGGACATCAAAAGTCTTAAGAAACTCATAGAAAAACTGCTCAGAAGCAAAACAGTATTCTATGATAACACCGATGTTGAAGCTTTCATTGAATTCTGTAAACTTGTTAAACACAGGGAAGGCAGATGGGCAGGCCAGCCTCTTGTGTTATCCATCGAACAGAAATATATTGCAGCCTGCATATTCGGTTTTAAAATGTATGATACAGAACTGAATATGGTGGTTCGGTATTTTAAAGAAGCGGTTTTACTCGTAGGACGAAAATGGGGAAAGTCAACCTTCATTTCAGCCATAGCAGACTTCCTCCTTATCTGTGACAGAGAGCCGGCGGCACAAGTTTGGTGTTTGGCAACTCAAAAGCAGCAGGCATCCATTGTGTACGAAGCGGCTAAGAACTTTGCTCTTAGTAGTGATGTAATAAAAGCTCATATCAAGACTCGCAGAGATAAAGATAATTCTGAAATGCTTTTATTTCCTGCCGGCAACAGTTACATGAAAGCTGGAAGTAAGAACTCCGAAAGCCAGGACGGCTTAAATCCACACGGAGTTATTATAGACGAGCTGCACGCGATAAAAAACCGCAACACCTACGATGTATTCAGTTCGGCCATGGGCGCAAGGGCTCAACCATTAATTGTTATCATCTCCACGTTTGGGTTTGTTCGGGAGGGCATATTTGATAGTGTGCTGGAAAGATGCGCAGCTGTACTGAGCGGCAAAAGCACAGAACGAATATTCCCGATAATATTCAGAATTGACGATAATGATAAACCGGAAGACAGGACATGCTGGGTTAAGGCCAACCCAGGGCTTGTGGAAGCCAGGCCGACAATGTCGTACCTGGAAGGCGAGTATCAAAAAGCCTTGAAGGATCCTGCCCAGATGCCATCTTTCCTCGCAAAACATTTGAACCGCGCCAGCTCAATGTGCGTAGTCTATTTCGAATTACAAATAGTTGATCAGTGTGCTGTCAATATGACACTTGATATGATACAGGACCGATATGCAGCGGGTGGGGCTGATCTTGCGGAAACCACGGATCTTTGTTGTGCATCAGCGTTAATACCTTTAAGCGGGAAGCTTTATCTCTTTCAAAAGTATTTCATAGCTAAGGCCAGAATAGAGCAAAATTCAAAGGCTGATAAGATGGCATATGAAAGCTTTTGTAAAACTAATGCACTTGATCCGCTCAATAATGAATTGCTAAAAATCTGTGATGGCAGCCTGGTTAAAAAGAGTGATGTAACGGAATGGTTCAGGGAACTCTCGGATAAATACCAGGTAACCTTTTGGAAGATTGGTGGTGACAGGTGGCATTGGGACGAGTGGAGCGAAGATATGGCAATGAATGGCTTTCCAATAGAAGATAAAAGTGGCAAGGGCGTTATGTTTCCAGTAGCCATGGGGCAGCAGACACTAAGCCAACCAATGAAAGAAACGAGATCATTGTTTGAGGATGGGATAATACAGTATAGCAAGTATAATGGACTGTTCAGATGGTGTACCACAAACACAGCTGCAAGAATAGATACAAACGGGAACATCAAACCTGATAAATCAAAATCAAAGGCGCGTATCGATGGATATGTGTCTTTTTTATGCGCCTATATTGCCTATACAAAATGCAAGGACATGTTCGAAGAATTTCAGAGTTGAGGAGAGAGAATATGCAAGAAGAATTAAGAAGATTAAAAGGATATATCGAAAAATTCCCAGATATAGAGATATGGATTATATCAAAAACAAATTTATACGCAGAGCTATATTGGAATAGAATCAAGGAACACATTGACACAGATAAGAAGCCCCTATTTATATCGAAGGGCAATTATAACAAAGACGGTTATAACATTTTTAACGCAATTATTATTCTATGTGGCCGATGGTACGAAAACCCCATAGCCCTTTGCGATATTTTTAAAATGCGCATAAGCGATGCAAAATTTATATTGGCGATTGGAGAAATTCCCAATCCTAAAACCTTAAGCATTGCCAGAACAGAAAAAATAAAACAACTCAGAATGATTGCAGACGACCTTGAAAGAGGTTGCGGCGGATGGGATTTTCTCATTGGTGTTGATTTATCGAGCTTGCCGGATAAAACAGCGTATTCAGGCAGATTGGATGGTACAAAATCTACGCTTTGTATTATAGATGAACTTCATAATGACAAATAGTTTTACAAGTAAAAGGCAGGTGATAATTGTGAAGTACCTGGATGATGTTTTAGTTATAGCTGGCGTATCAATCAGTGCTGTAGGTGTTTTCTTGATTTATATACCTGCCGGGTTCATATTTGCCGGATTCAGTCTAATCGGCATAGCTTATTTTCTAGCCAGGGGAGGTAATTGAGCATGTTTTTCAAAAGAGCGATCAGCAATGGAGCGCCTCAAAATCAGGTTGCCTCTCAAATCATCAACTTACTCAGCAAGGGATATTCTTTAATGCAAATTAACCGGAGGCTTTATGATATCCCCGAGATCAGGACCGCTATAAACTTTGTAGCTGAAAAAGTCGGAAGCATACCGTTTTATCATATGCGGATCGATGCTGAAGAAAACAGTACACAGATCAATGACAGGTTTCAATTTGTGTTGACGGTTAGGACAAATCCCTATCAGGGACCTCAAGTATTCTGGACGCATGTCATGACAACACTGCTGCTGACAAATAACTGTTTTATCATGCCCGAGTGGGATAACAAAGGAGTTTTGAAGTGGTTGTGGCCGTTGCCATTTACGCGCGGTGAATTCAGCCAGAATAAGGACGGTAAAATAATCGTCACGCTTGGAGGAAGTTACCCGTTTTATTATGACGATCTAGTTCACTTGCAGCGGTTTCCGGACGGTAAGCAGGGAGCGCAGAAGCAGGCAGTC
This sequence comes from Bacillota bacterium, assembly GCA_023399355.1. Classification (GTDB taxonomy): domain Bacteria; phylum Bacillota; class Clostridia; order Acetivibrionales; family DTU013; genus UBA1305. The sequence continues at coordinate 19,642 of JAEWQC010000138.1, forward strand.
GGAAATTACGAACAAATAGTAAATACAATGCAAAATCAAGCTGTTAAGGACAGTGAGAACAGCCAGAGGATAGCGGCTCTGCTGCAAGTTAAGACACAGCTCAAAGGCACTGACATGAAAAAGAAACTGGATGAGTTTAAGGATCTGTTTCTTACATCCGAGAATACGACGGGATTTGGAATGATTGGTGCCGAGTATGAAGTCCATGATCTTAATTTTAAATTGAATCCACTGAACAAGGACTTGCTTGAGTCTATTATTGGCTATCTCTATAATTACTTCGGAGTTTCAAAGGGGATCATAACCAACACTGCAAGCGAGCTTGAATATGAGCAATTCATTGACAATGCAATCAAACCGCCTGTTTACCAGATCGAAGAGGAAACAACCTACAAGCTGTTTACCGACACTGAGATATTTCATGGAAACAGAATTCAATCTGAATTAATTGACCTTGAGATCAGTACATTGTCGGCAAAAACGGCGTTCTACAAGGAAATGGTTTATGGGACCATCATGAACCGAAACGAAATCAGAAAGCGCATCAGCTTGAAAAAGGGTCCACCTGAACTGGATAAGTTCTTGGAAAATAAAAACTTTCAGACATTGCCGGCAGGTAATTATGTCGTAGAGGAAGGAGGTAATATCGATGGGACAGGAAAAAGTCAAGGTACAGGAATTGAATAAAAGGACTATTCGATTTGAGGATGCCGAGCACAATTTCAGGGCTGTCACAGAAGAAAGCGACGGCGTTAAAGTCAGGAAAATAAGAGGTTACGCACTACTTTTTGATGTTTTCGGAACCCCATGGCTAGGCAGCGTGTGGAAAGAAAAGATTGATAAGAATGCCCTGGCAGATACAAAGTTGAGCGGCACCTATGGCCTTATTGCCCATGAGCAAACATGGGTGCTCGGGAAGTCCGGAATCAACATGACACTTACCGTTGACAAAATAGGTCTATTCGTAGAAATCACGCTCGGGGATACAATGATTGACGATTATGCCTATGACAGAGTGGATAAAGGCATCATGGACGGTATGTCGTTCTGGTTTGACAGCAAAACCATGATTGCAACGGATTGGGAAAACAAAATAGACACTATTGTAAAAATCAATGAGATTTATGAGGTTTCATTGCTGCCGTTTCCGGCTTATCCTCAAGCAGTTGTAATTGCTCAGGAAGTTGAAGAAGTGCCAGCAGTTATAGTCAAGGAAGAACCTGTTACTGTGGTGGTAACGGAAATTCAGGTTGATATCGACAAGCTTAACGCTTTGTTAGATTTGGAAATGGAGGGTTAGTATGTACACGCAAAAAGAAATTGCAGGATTCAAAAGAGAACTTACGGATCTGGAAGTCAAAAGAAACGCCCTGAAGGAAGAGATCAAAAACAAAAGGGATGGCATGGCCGCAGCTGATATTACTGCAAAAACTGAAGAATTAAGGACCCTGAACGTGGACATTGACGAATTGAATGCAAAAATAAAAGAAGCTCCTGCACCGGAGCAAAGGGGAGGTAACTTTCAGATGAACATTGTTAACAATGAAATCACCCAGGAGAACTACAGATCAAGCGCAAAGTACAGGGACGCTTTTTACAGAAGCTACCTGACCAACAAGGTCAGCGAAGCCGATTCCGAGGTAATGGCATTCGGTAAAAGAGCAGTGACGGACATGAACGGCGGAAGTGCTACCAGCGGGGCCGAATACCTTGTGCCTCAGACTACGCTCGATAAAGTATTCACTATTGTCCAGCAATATGGCAAGCTCTACACTGCCATTACCAAATTCGGATTCACCGGTGATGTAACCTTGCCCATAGGCACAACCGGAGCTCCAACCGTTAACGCGGATGGAACCGTAACTCTGAACTTTACATTTACCGATGTCAAGATTTCTCAGCAGGCAGTTGTAGCTACAATCGTCGTAAAGAACTTGATACTGAGAAACAGCATACCAGCATTCGAGCAGTATCTTGCGATGGAAATTGGCAAATATATTGGCCTGATTTGTGAAAATTACGTCCTTAATGGGTCACTTGACACGTCTACATTCTTGGGCATTGTCGCGGCTATAAAGGTTGCTGCTTCAGCGGCAAAAACTTATTCCATAATGGATTGGCAGCAGGTAGCTGACATTTGCGCTGAAGTAGAAAGCCCTTATGGGGATAACGCGACATGGATCATGAAGAGAAGTACTTTCTTTAAGAAATTCTTCTCCATGACTGATGCAGCAGGTAAACCAATTGTCACTACCATTCCTGTAGTTGGCGGCCCTGGGCAATCCAATTACCTGATCGCAGGCCAGCCGGTCATATTCACATCCCAAATGCCGGATGCCGATTCCGTTCTGTATGGCGATCTTTCCACTTACATCGTTAACGAGTCAGAAGCTTTTGTGATCGAGTCCAACGCATCCGAGAAGTTCTCAGCTGATGAAACGGTCTGGAGAGGCAAGCTCTATTCAGGCGGTAAGCCGTTATTTGCAAAAACCACATTCACATACTGGTCATTCGCGCAGTAATAAGGGGAGGTTGAAACCTCTCTTTATTCATATTTCTAACGAAACGGAGGAATCAAAATGAGCAAATATTTTCCGGGGACATCAAATAACATGCCAACGGATGTACGAGGTAAAAAAGCTGAAAGGATTCACACGGTAAGAGAACATATTCCAGCATTAAAAGTTGTTGCAGCAGACACAGATGGAGTTCATGCATCCGTCAATGGTGCAGCGCATGAACTAATAACTGAGATTACAAACCCGGCTACGCCACGCAATATTACAGCAACGGCAGGTGGAACAGCTGGAAGTATTAAGGCTGTGCAGGTGGTTATTGAAGGTACGAACTACAATGATGATGTAATAACAGAAACATTGCCGGCATTCACGGTCGACACTCCTGGAACAGTCGAAGGCAATAAGGCATTTAAAACAGTTGCCAAAATAACAATACCTGCGCATGATGCAGCAAGCGCAGCGACGGAGATAGGCTGGGGTGACAAATTGGGACTGCCATACAGACTGGATCGCAATACAGTTTTGGCAGCCTACCTTAACAAGACAAGAGAGGCCACAGCTCCAACAGTTGTTGTCAGTGCTACAGCCATTGAGAGCAATACGGTTGATTTAAACAGCGCGCTTGATGGACACGATGTCGACATTGACCTTGTTGTATAAGGCGGTGAGGTGTAATGAATGATGCCGATTTACTCACAAAAGTTAAGACCGGCTTATCTGTCGATGGTGCGCTCGATGACAACAACCTAACTATAAAAATGCTGGCCGCAAAACAGTACATACTCAATGCCGGGGTTTCCGAAGCACAATTGAATACGGACCTCGGCATCGCTACTCTTACGATTGGTGTCAATGACCTGTGGAATTTGCTGAGCGGAGAAGTAAAATTCAGCCCCGCATTCAATATGCTGGTAACTCAGCTACAGGCGGTGAGCTTGCCATGAACGCAGGAGATCTGAGAAAACACATAACAATACAGTCCACAACTAAAACAAAAGATACGGACGGATCGGAGATAAACGTTCCGGTCGAGTTTGCTTCAGTCCACGCGAGCATGATCACCACCGGCGGCAAAGAATTCTACGCAGCCCAAAAGATAAATGCCGAGACAACAGCAGTTTTTAAGATCCGGTATCTGCCTGGTATAAAAACTACCATGCAAATTAAGTACATGGATGCCGGAACGGATCGGTATTTCGACATACTGTTTATCAATAATGTTGACGGTATGAACCGGGAGCTCCTGATCCAATGCAGGGAGGTAGTCTGATGGAGATATTTGAGGCATTTGTCAGCTACCTCCTTAGCTATTCGCCACTAGCCGCAGTAATAGGAAACAAAATATTCCCCGACTTCCTCCCGGATGATCACAAGGGCTCCGGAATCGTTTATCAGGCAATTGGCGGCGGTGTGGAATACACCCTGCTAGGCAGGGATGGACTTAAAACCCCGCAGTATCAATTTTCCTGTTATAGTGACAGCAACAAAGAGGCCTATGCAGTTTATAAGCAACTGGTTAAAGCCTTTGATGAAGTACCCACATACTTGGAGGGGCTGAACATTCAATTCATAGAACAGGTATCGGAGCCTGTAAAGGACTATGAGCCTGAAACAAAAAGGCACTGTTACAAGGTCGATTTTCAATTTTACTTTACTGAATAGGAGATGATTATATGTCTGGAACACTTGGAAATGGAACGACCCTAAAAAAGGGAACCTCCGCAATAGCGGAATTAACCAAGATATCACCACCGGAAATAACGCAGGAAGCGGTTGATGCTACCACACTTGACAGCGAGGACAACTATGATGAGTTTATCGGCGGCAGGTTGAA
>JAEWQC010000177.1 GCA_023399355.1 Bacillota bacterium
AGGGCGGAATGCGTGTAGATGATGAAACCGAAAAGCAGATGAAGCAGAACCTGGGAATGTTTCCAATGAGCAGTGAGGCAGGAATAAAGGCTTTATACAACAGCCTCACATCAGGGAAAGTACAGGTGCTTACCGCCCAAGGCAATTTGGATAGGATGAGGCGGAGTCTGCTTACTTCGAGAGTTTTAAATGATTCAATCGGAGTATATTCGGAGAATTTGAAGTTTGCAGTTAAAGAGGTTTTGACAGTGCAGGCTGCCCAATTGCTTAAGGTTGATCCACTGGATATTGACGGTGAAGCTGAATTAAATGAGTATGGCTTTGAACCTGTAAAGCTGGCTCAACTTGCAGAAAAGCTCTACAAGGAATACAGGCTTGAGTTAGACCCATCTGCATTTTATAGATACCATACTATAAACGGGATGGCAGAATACCTCGTGACAGAATACGGGAATATTATAAAAGAATATATAGGAACAAAAGCGCCTGAATCAGGTATGAAGGCGATAGAAAAAACGGCAATTCCATCTGTTTCTCAGGACATTTTACGCGGTAAAACAGAGGAATACTTGAAAAAGACATTGTCAACGGTAATAAAGCTGCCCTTCGAACGTATAGATGCGGAAGCGCCCCTTGAAAAGTATGGAATCGATTCTGTTATGGTCATGAAAATGAACAGCCAGATTGAGAAAATCTTTGGATCACTGTCTAAAACTTTGTTTTACGAATATCAAAGCATCAGATCTCTGGCCGGATATTTTGCTGCCGAACACAGGGATAAACTGGTGGAGTTGCTGGGATTGGAGAACAAATCGGAAAAAACCGTTGCTTTTACTGAGAATGAAAGGGTCAAAGAACCGATAAAACCGGTTATAAAAAACCGCAGACTCTTTAATGCAAAATCAGTTGCAGACGGCCGACGTGAACAAACAGCATTAATGGATATTGCGGTAATAGGGATTTCCGGACGATACCCCGGAGCAAAAAATGTGTGGGAATTTTGGAAGAACCTTAAAGACGGAAAGGATTGCATAACAGAAATTCCCAAAGACCGTTGGGACCACAGTTTGTATTATGACGAAGACAAGGATAAGTCCGGGAAAACCTACAGCAAGTGGGGTGGTTTTATAGATGGAGTGGACAGATTTGACCCGGTGTTTTTCAATATATCGCCCCGCGAAGCTTTAACTATGGACCCGCAGGAACGCCTGTTCATGCAGTGTGCTTTTGAGGCACTGGAAGACGCAGGGTATACCCGTGAGGCTTTCGGTTCAGGTCATGGTGGCGGGCTTGGCGGTAATGTGGGTGTTTACGTTGGTGTAATGTATGAAGAATATCAGCTTTATGCTGTCCAGGAGCAAATGCAGGGAAGTAATGTGTCAATAGTCGGAAATTCTTCCTCGATAGCAAACAGAATATCATATTATTGTAATTTCCATGGACCAAGCATTGCCTTGAATACAATGTGCTCATCATCTCTAACCACAATACACCTTGCTTGTCAAAGCTTGCGGGGGGGAGAATGCGAGGCGGCAATAGCGGGTGGTGTGAATGTATCCATCCATCCTAATAAATATCTGGCGCTGGGTCAAGGAAAGTTTGTGTCAAGTAAAGGAAGATGTGAAAGCTTCGGGCAGGGTGGAGACGGTTATGTGCCAAGTGAAGGAGTGGGAGCAATATTGCTCAAGCCGCTTTCCAAGGCAATTGCAGACGGAGACAACATTTATGGTGTTATAAAGGGGACAGCAATAAACCATGGAGGCAAGACAAACGGCTACACTGTTCCAAACCCGAATGCACAGGCAGATGTGATTGGAAGAGTTTACAAAGAGACGGGAATTGACCCAAGGGTTATCAGCTATATAGAAGCCCATGGGACAGGAACTTCTCTGGGAGACCCCATAGAAATTACTGGCTTGACAAAAGCCTTCAGGGAATATACACAGGACAAGGGATTCTGCGCAATTGGTTCTGCAAAATCCAACATTGGGCATTGTGAGAGTGCAGCGGGTATTGCCGGAGTAACCAAAATATTACTGCAGCTAAAGTATGGACAACTTGTACCCTCGCTGCATTCAAGTGTACTAAATCCGAATATAGACTTTTCAAGCACACCCTTTGTTGTGCAGCAGGATTTGAAAGAGTGGAAGCGTCCGCTAATAGGCGGCAAGGAATACCCCAGACTTGCAGGCATATCATCCTTTGGCGCTGGGGGATCAAATTCCCATATTGTCATTGAAGAATACCGTGCAGATGAACATAAAAGCCATACAATTAAGATAACATCCGGCAGTTTGGTATGTATCGTATTATCAGCAAGGAATGAGAAAGGGCTCCGGGAGTGTGCACTTAAATTGTCTGAGGCAGTTAAGGAGAAGCAGTTCAACGAGGGCGACCTGGCTGATATTGCTTATACTTTGCAGGTGGGAAGGGAAGCAATGGAAGAGCGTCTGGCTTTCACAGCTTCTTCTGTGGAAGAGCTTAAGCTTAAGCTGAATGGCTTCATTGAAGGACAAACAGATAATCTTGAGTTGTACAGGGGTCAGATAAATGGTATGAATGAAGCCCTGAGTATTTTTGAAAACGATGAAGAGCTTCAGGAAGCAGTTGAAAAATGGATAGATCGCAAAAAATATAACAAGCTTTTAAACATGTGGGTAAGAGGCCTTATGTTTAACTGGAATAAACTTTACGATGGTAAAAGGCCTTTCAGGATAAGCCTGCCAACCTACCCCTTCACAGAAGAACGGTACTGGGTGACACGAAAAGGATATGCTATTGAACAGGAAAACCTTCAACAATTTGCGGTCAAACAGGAAACACAACCTAAGAAAAACCCTGATAATGAAAACCCGGGAAATAATCAAGAGGATGTTATATTAAGCATTTCGCCAAATAAGGGAAAACCTGTAATCGTGACACCGACCATGACTGTCAGGGAGACAGGGTTACAGATTAATAAGATTGTATTGCCCGGCCTTGAAACACAAACATCGAGTGGCGATGCAGGAGGAACTCAGCCCGGAATAACCTTAAAAAGATTACAAGAGGAACTTGCAGAGAGCCTTGCAGAGGTGCTTTATTTAGACATTAACGAAATTGATACAAACAAAAAATTTATTGATATGGGGCTTGATTCGGTCGTAGGTGTAGAATGGGTCAAAGGGCTGAATAAGAGATACGGTACAGCAATCGCGGCGACCAGGATATATGACTATCCAAGTGTCTCGGAATTTGCTGAATTCATGGTAGAGCCGCTGCCAATCAAGGAGGAACAAACTGTTGTTCAAGCTTCAAACCAGCCTATGGCCAAGGTTTCATTAACGTCCCTGGAAATACTGGAGGAGGAAAAGGCTGATACCGAAATCACAAAGACTGAGCAAATCGAAGTTATGGTAAAGCTGGCTCAGGCCCAGTCTTCCATAGCACTTGAAAAGCTGCAGGAAGAACTTGCAGAGAGCCTTGCAGAGGTGCTTTATTTAGACATTAACGAAATTGATACAAACAAAAAATTTATTGATATGGGGCTTGATTCGGTTGTAGGTGTAGAATGGGTCAAAGGGCTGAATAAGAGATACGGTACAGCCATCGCGGCGACCAGGATATATGACTATCCAAGTGTCTCGGAATTTGCCGTATTCATGGTAAAGCTGCTGCCTGAAGATGTGAACGCAGTAGCAGTTAAGCAGGAGACATGTATCATAGGCGATCACCTGCCAACGGCTTCTTTTCAGCCGATGCCTTTACAAGCAGGGAATGCTGTTGAAAACCGGACTGAAATTATTGGAGACTTAAGCAGGGAAGAATATGATCTTTCGGGTTTAAATGGGCAGTATGGCCTTGTAATCCCTTCGGTCAATTCACTGGATGAAATATCAATAGGGAAATGGAACACCGTAGAGGCGGCAAGCGGTGAAGCTACAATTCAAGTAAAGGCCTCAGCAATAAATTTTCCAGATATAATGTGCATAAAAGGCCTGTATCCTACAATGCCGGATTATCCTTTCGTTCCAGGCTTTGAGGTGTCTGGAGTTGTGACCAAGACAGGAAACGGAGTGACCAATCTTAAAGTAGGGGACGAGGTTATTGCGCTTACCGGAAGGCAAATGGGCGGACATGCAGGATATGTTAACGTCACGGCTGCAAATGTGGTACGCAAGCCTGAAAACATAACATTTGAAGAAGCATGCTGTATGCCTATAGTATTCGGAACGGTTTCATACGCCTTTGAACTGGGCAACCTGTCCAAAGGGGAGCATGTATTGATCCAGACCGCGACAGGCGGCTGCGGGCTTATTGCAATTCAATTGGCGAATTTACGGGGTTGTGTCTGCTATGGGACATCCAGCAAACAGGAAAAGCTGGACATTCTTAACAGACTTGGAGTAAAGCACGCTGTCAACTATAAGGACTGCGAGTTCGACAGGGAAATACTGCAGATCACAGGTAACAGAGGGGTCGACATAGTTTTGAATACACTGTCGGGAGACGCAATACAGAAGGGACTAAATTGTCTTGCTCCCTCCGGACGATATCTTGAACTGGCTGTACATGCTTTAAAAACAAGCCAAAAGCTGGATTTATCTAAGCTTCTGCACAACCAGTCCATTCATAGCATCGATTTGCGAAGGCTGGCTTTGCAAGGCGAGGTGGATATGAAAGAGCATCTCAATCTCATGGTATCCTTGATGGAAACCGGGGAAATAGTACCCGTTGTATCACGGGTTTACCCAGTCAGCCAGATAAAAGAAGCATTGGGGTATGTGGCTGAAGGTCGGCACATAGGAAAGGTTGTCATAAGCCATACATCTACTAAAATGATAGATTTGAGTGAACAGTGCATAAAAAGAATGCAGGAACAAAAGCGCAACTGTGAGTCAAAGGCCGGAATGCTTGGAAACAATAAGAAATCGGTTTTAAAGAAGGCTGAAGAAAAGCATGAAAACTATATGGAAGAGGGAATTGCGGTTATAGGTATAGCTGGACAATTTCCTAAAGCCAAAACCATGGACGAGTTTTGGGATAATCTTAAAAACGGCAGGGATTGCATTTCAGAAATACCTGCAGAAAGATGGTCCATAGAAGAGTATTACCACCCTGATCCAAAGATGCCGGGGAAAACATATAGTAAGTGGATGGGTACTCTGGAGGATGTGGACAAATTCGATCCATTGTTTTTTAATATTTCACCCGCAGAAGCGGAATTAATAGACCCTCAGCAGCGATTGTTCCTGGAAAACTGTTGGCAATGCATAGAGGATGCGGGGATAAAAGCTTCAGAATTATCCGGGAGCAGGTGCGGGGTATTTGTTGGATGTGCCGGAGGCGATTATGGCGAGCTTGAAAGCGGACATGGTTTAAGTGCTCAGAGCCTCATGGGACAGGCAACATCAATTTTAGGCGCGAGAATTTCTTACCTTCTGAATTTGCGGGGACCTTGTATTTCTATCGAGACAGCCTGTTCATCATCTTTGGTAGCAATAGCGGAGGCATGCAACAGCCTTGTTTTAAGAAATAGTGATCTTGCGCTGGCTGGAGGAGTTTATATAATGGCAAGCCCGCTTATGCATATAAGGACAAGCAAATCTGGCATGCTTTCAGCAGACGGACACTGCCACGCTTTTGATGAATGCGCCAATGGGTTCGTTCCGGGAGAGGGTGTCGGAACTGTTCTGATAAAGAGGCTTTCCGATGCTGTACGGGATAAGGATCATATTTATGGAGTTATCAGGGGCTGGGGTGTTAATCAGGATGGAAAAACAAATGGAATAACCGCTCCAAGTGTAAATTCACAAATGCTTCTGGAGAAGGAAGTATATGAACGCTTCGGTATAAACCCTGAGACCATTACACTTACAGAAACCCATGGAACCGGGACTAAGCTGGGCGATCCTATCGAAGTTGAGGCTTTGACGGGGGCGTTTAAAGCTTTTACCGGAAAGAAGAACTACTGTGCACTGGGATCGGTCAAGAGTAATATCGGGCATCTCTTAATGGCTGCAGGCGTGACCAGTGTTATTAAGGTTCTGCTCTCCATGAAGCACGGTATGATTACACCGCTGGCACTTTTTAAAAACTTGAACAGACATATTTCATTGGAAGATAGTCCATTCTACATAACTGATAAACTAAAAGAATGGAAAACCGGCGAAGGCATGCGTAGGCGTGCAGCGGTAAGTTCATTTGGTTTCAGTGGTACGAATGCGCATCTTGTTTTGGAAGAATACATACCTGAGGATAATGCATCGGTTAACCGACCGGAAGCAGGCTCACGTGGTTGGATTTTATTTGTACTGTCGGCGAAATGCAAAGAGCAGTTAAAATCTTACGCAGAAAAGATGATAAGTTTTATCGAAACTCATGAAGAGATCAATATAGCAGATCTGGCATATACTCTACAGGTAGGCAGGGAGCCGATGGACTTCCGCCTGGCGTTTGCAGCCGATTCGAAAAAAGACGTTATACAATCACTAGGCAGGTTTATAGATGGAAACATTACATCGGAAATTCAGACCGGACAGTTGAAAAGAAACCCTGAGGCTGCTCTGCATGAAGGTGGGGACGTGGCAGAGCTTTTGAAAAACCACTTCCAGAACGGAGACCTGGAAAAAGTAGCGGAATTATGGGTAAAAGGCGCTAATCCTGATTGGAAAATTATGTACAGAGGTAACAAGCCATGCAGGATTGAGATTCCTACCTACCCATTTGCAAGGGATCGCTACTGGATTCAAGCAATAGACAGACAAAGGGAAAAAGATGATGAAAATAGTCCGGCAAGTACTGTGCAACTTCATCCCCTTGTCCAACAGAATACCTCTGATTTTTCAGAGCAGAGATTTAGTTCTGTGTTTAACGGTAATGAGTTTTTCCTGAAAGATCATATAGTGAATGACCTTAAGGTACTACCCGCAACGGCATATCTTGAAATGATCCGAGCAGCTGTTGAAGCATCGGCAGGTTCACTGGATGAAAACTGGTCTGGCGTGGTGTTAAAAAATATTGTTTGGACTCGCCCGCTTATTGTTGAGGACCAGCCGGTCCAAGTACACATAGGACTTTATCCTGGTGAAGGCGGAGAAATTTCTTACGAGGTTTACAGCAGCGACATGGATTGCGTTGTAGGACCGGTGGTGTACAGCCAAGGTGTTGCCATGTTGAGTATGGCAAAGAAAAGACCTCAAGTTGACATAAATAATGTAAGAGAGAGGTGTACAAGCAAGGTCATTTCGAAGGACGAATGTTATGACACCTTCAGAAGTATGGGTTTGAAGTATGGACCTGAGCATCAGGGAATTGAGAATTTATATGCTGGCGAGGAAGAAGTGCTGGCAAGGCTGTTCCTGCCTTTATCTGTAAGCAACACACAAAAAAAATATGTCCTGCATCCCGGAATGCTAGATTCTGCACTTCAGGCAACGCTGGGCTTGCCTGCAGGTCCTGGAGAATTAAAACCATTACTTCCATTTGCAATGGATGAAGTAGAGATTTTTGACAGATGTTCCTCAGAAATGTGGGCTGTAATAAGATACGGAGAGGACCGAAAAGCCGGAGGAAAGGTAGAAATAATAGATATTGACTTATGCGATAGTCAGGGGAATGTATGTGTACGTATGAAAGGACTTTCATTGAGGGTGTTGGACGACGACGGGGATGAACGGACTGAAAAGCCTGTAAGCGTTGGGACATTGCTGGCAGAGCATTGCTGGAAGGAACAGACAGTTGAAAAAGAGGCTACAACTGGTGGATATGTACATCACCGGGTAATGTTGTGCGAAATAGAAGGCCTTAGTCCAAGTGCTATTGAAGATGGGATGAGCGGTGTACATTGCATAGCTATGGGAACGGGACATGGAAGCATTGATGAACGGTTTAAGAATTATGCCATTTTGGCCTTTGAGGAAATAAGAAATATTCTGGCGGATAAGCCAAAGGGTGACATTCTGGTACAGGTGGTTGTTCCCGGTTGGGATGAAAAACGGCTTTTTTCAGCACTTTCAGGGCTATTGAAAACAGCAGAAATCGAGAATCCAAAGCTTATTGGTCAATTGATCGAAATGGAGCCATATGTTGATGATAAAGCTCTTATATTGAGGCTTAAGGAAAATAGCCTGAAACCGGAAGACCGTCATATAAGATATAAGGATGGGAAAAGGCTTTTAGAGAGTTGGAATGAGATAGGAGAGCTGCAGGATACAGCAAAGGCACCATGGAAGGAAAATGCAGTGTATCTCATAACCGGTGGTGCAGGAAGCTTGGGTTTTATCTTTGCTGAAGAAATTGCTCGAAAGGCCAAAGGTGCTTCAATAATCCTTGCGGGAAGATCTCCACTTGATTCCGGCAGGCGTATGCAGTTGAATAAGTTGGAATCGATGGGTGCAAAGGTTGAATACAGGCAGGCGGATGTAAACGAGAGAAAAGTAGTTGATGATTTGATTAAGAGCATCCGGTATGACTATGGAACACTGAACGGTATTATTCATAGTGCAGGAATAATTAAAGACAATTTCATTATTAAAAAGACAAAGGAAGAGATGCTGAAAGTCATTGAACCCAAGGTTACAGGTCTTGTGAACCTAGATGAGGCAAGCAGGGATTGTGAATTGGAACTATTTATTCTCTTTTCCTCGCTAGCTGGAAGCCTCGGCAATTCCGGTCAGGCTGACTATTCTATGGCAAACGCATTTATGAATGAGTACGCAGGATACCGTAATGCCTTAGTAGAAGCCGGAAAGCGCAAGGGACAAACCATTGCAGTCAGCTGGCCTTTGTGGCAGGACGGTGGAATGCAGATGGACGCAAAGACGAGGAGGGATCTTCTAGGCAGTGCTGTATCTGCAATTCAGACCTCAAATGGTATACAAAGCTTATACCAGGGTTTGGGACAAAGTAAAAACCATTTGCTGGTTATGGAGGGAAATCTGGTTCAGATAAGAGATTTTCTGGGATTGGACACTTGTAAATCGGTCCAGGAGGATAAAATGGTCTTAGACATTGAGAATTGCCAAAGTGAGGAGGAGTTCTTTCTGGAGGTTTCAAGCAGAATATTTAGAGGTGAGTTATCGGAGCAGCAATTCATGAAACTACTTAGGGTATCGTAAAGGTGAGGTTGAACATGGATAATGATATTAAGATTTTGTATGACCTGATAAAGAGAGGAAGTATTAGCCATACAGATGCGGCAGAACAGATGAAGCTACTGATATCCCGGCAAAGGCAAAGTAAATCCTCCCCACCGGATAAAAAAAGCATGAACAGTTCAAACTGGTCAAAAGATGCCAATAGTGCGAGCTTGGAGGACAGGATCAGAGATGGATTGAGGCAGACAGTGGCCGGGCTGCTGAATGTCAAGTTATCGGATGTTGACGAGA
>JAEWQC010000234.1 GCA_023399355.1 Bacillota bacterium
CCTGTGTAAGTCGTTGAAGTTATGCCCGTTCAGGGTGTTAAAGAATAATTTTATTGGAGGATGATTATGGGTAAGGCAGATATTGGTTTGATCGGTTTGGCGGTAATGGGCGAAAATCTTGTCATGAACATGGAAAGCAAGGGATTTACCGTAGCCGTTTTCAACCGCAGTACAAATAAGGTGACCGACTTTATCGAAGGGCGCGCGAAAGGGAAAAACATCATTGGCGCCATGACAATACAAGAGTTGGTAGACAATCTTAAATCTCCGCGTAAAATCATGATGATGGTCAAAGCAGGAAAAGCGGTCGATGAATTCATCGACACGATCATCCCCTACCTGGACAAGGGAGATATTCTCATCGACGGCGGCAACTCCCATTTCCCGGATACGATCCGCCGCACAAAATACGTTGAAGAAAAAGGCCTCCTTTATATTGGTACCGGTGTTTCAGGCGGCGAAGAGGGCGCTTTGAAGGGACCAAGCATCATGCCCGGCGGATCACCTGCAGCATGGCCTTTTGTCAAGCCCATTTTCCAGGCGATCTCCGCGAAAGTTGAAGACGGAAGCCCCTGCTGTGACTGGGTTGGCGATAATGGAGCAGGACACTTTGTCAAAATGGTCCACAATGGAATAGAATATGGCGACATGCAGTTGATTTGCGAAGCATACCATTTGATGCGGGAATACCTTGGCATGTCCGCAGACGAGATGCATGAAGTTTTCAAGGAATGGAACACCGGCGTGCTGGACAGCTATCTCATTGAAATCACACGGGATATCCTTGCATACAAAGATACGGACGGTTCCCCCATTGTTGATAAGATTCTGGATACTGCCGGTCAGAAGGGTACCGGAAAATGGACCTCCATTGCTTCACTCGATGAAGGCATCCCACTGACGCTGATCGGCGAGGCTGTATATGCCCGCTGCCTTTCTGCAATTAAGGAAGAAAGAGTTGTAGCTTCAAAAATACTTTCAGGACCTGTCGCAAAATTTACAGGGGACAAGAAAGCCTTTATTGAAGATATCAAGAATGCCCTTTTTGCATCCAAGATCGTATCCTATGCACAAGGTTATACATTATTGCGTGCCGCTGCAAAGACCTACGGCTGGAATCTAAACTACGGTGAAATCGCTTTGATGTGGCGCGGCGGCTGTATCATACGCTCCACCTTCCTCGCAAACATCAAGGAAGCCTTTGATAAAAACCCCGAATTGGACAATCTGCTTCTCGATCCATTCTTCAAGGACAAAATTGACAAGGCACAAGCCGGTTGGAGAAATGTTGCCGCCGCTGCATTACTGAACGGTATTCCCGTTCCTGCATTTTCCTCCGCCCTCAGCTATTATGACGGATACAGAAGCGCAAGGCTCCCTGCCAACTTACTGCAGGCACAGCGTGACTATTTTGGTGCGCATACCTATGAACGCACCGACAAACCGCGCGGAGAACTATTCCATACCAATTGGACCGGACGCGGCGGCTCCACATCCGCATCAACCTATATTGTATAAAGAGGTGTTTTTATGAAACTGCCATTTCAAATTGATTTAAGCGGTAAAACCGCTGTCGTAACAGGAGGCGGTGGAATCCTCTGCAGCAACTTTGCAAAGGTACTTGCAAAATGCGGCGCAAAAGTAGCCATTCTCGACCTGAGGAAGGAAGCAGCCGATAAGGTAGCGGAGGAAATCAACGCTGCAGGCGGCAAGGCAATCGGCGTGGGAGCTAACGTGCTCGACGCGGAGAGTCTCAAGACAGCCAGAGAAACCGTAAACAGCCAGTTGGGGCCTTGCGGCATCCTGATCAACGGTGCGGGCGGCAACAACCCCAAAGGCACTACGACAAAGGATTATTTGTTCAAAGAGGATCTCGAATCAAAAACAGAAGGCGTCATGACCTTCTTCGATCTGGACCAGAAAGGGATCGAGTTTGTGTTTAACCTGAACTTCCTGGGAACGCTTATGCCAACTCAGGCCTTTGCAAAGGACATGGTTAATCAGAATGGTGCAGTGATCATCAATATTTCTTCCATGAATTCATTTTGTCCATTGACCAGGATACCTGCCTACAGTGGGGCAAAGGCTGCAATATCAAATTTTACGCAGTGGCTTGCCGTTCATTTTTCAAAGGTTGGCATTCGCGTAAATGCAATCGCACCTGGATTTTTCATAACCGATCAAAACAGAGGAATGCTTATCAAGGAAGACGGCTCCTACTCGGAAAGAGCTGACAAAATCGTCAATATGACCCCAATGGGACGTTTTGGCGAGAGTGAGGAACTGATCGGCACACTGTTGTGGCTCGTAAGCAATGAAGCCTCCGGCTTCGTAAACGGTACGGTTATCCCAGTTGACGGCGGATTCTCAGCTTATTCGGGAGTTTAACGTTAAATGCGGCATCCGTTAAACAGCGGATGCCGTAATTTTTTGCATTAACGGAGCATAGCGAAGTCCTGCTCCCAAACCGAGGGGACTTGATGCCTCTGAGAATTTATCAGCGGAGCATCTCGAAATCTTGCTTCCAAACCGAGGGGACTCGATACCTCTGAAATTTTATCAGCGGAGCATGGCGAAGTCCCGCTCCCAAATCAAGGGGCTCGATACCCTGGAGGTTTTGTCAACAGAGCATGGCGAAGTCCTGCTCCCGGGTCAAAAGGGCTCTCTGCCCCTGAGATTTTTTTAATGGAGGGATTACTTAATGACAGAAATAATCAAAAAAAGCACAACTCCGGGTGGGCTTACCGATACTGTGCTATTGGCCGCTTTGGAGGAATCCATAAAAGGGAAGGCGGAAACTTTGAAAAAAGTGCTGCTCCTCCCGCCCGACCTGACAAGAATGCACTCGGGTGCCGGTAAGATTACCGCCATGTATTACAATATGCTCAAAGACCATTGTCAGGTAGACATCATGCCGGCGTTGGGAACACATGCTCCCATGACTGAGCAGGAATGCCTGGAATTTTTCGGCGACAGTGTCCCGATGGAACGCATCATTGAACACAACTGGAGAAAAGACATTCTAAAAATAGGCGAGGTTCCAGGCGAATATGTCAGTTCCGTATCTGAAGGACTACTTGATTATTCCATCGATGTGGAAGTCAATAAGCGCCTGATCGATCCGTCTTACGACCTGATCATTTCGATAGGCCAGGTTGTGCCTCACGAAGTCGTCGGCATGGCGAATTTCAATAAAAACATCTTCGTCGGCTGCGGAGGAAAGGACATCATTAACAAGTCGCATATGCTGGGTGCTGTTTATGGCATGGAAAATATAATGGGAAGGGATTTCTCACCTGTCCGCAAGGTATTTGACTATGCGGAAGAGAAATTCCTGAAGAAAGCTCCGCTTCTTTATGTACTGACCGTAAACACATTCAATGACGGCAAGCTGGCGATGGAAGGCCTCTTCATCGGAAGAGAACGCAAAGTATTCGAAGAGGCCGTCAAGCTCAGCCAGGAAAAGAACCTGAATTTTATAGAAAAGCCCTTCAAGAAAGCAGTGGTATACCTTGACCCTAAAGAATTCAAAAGCACCTGGCTTGGGAATAAATCCATCTACAGAACCAGAATGGCAATTGCCGATGAAGGAGAACTGATCGTACTCGCTCCTGCTGTGAAGAGGTTTGGAGAAGATGATGCGATCGATCTCCTGATCAGAAAATACGGTTATGTCGGAAGTAAAAAGGTTCTGCAATTATACAAACTCAATGAAGACCTTCAACAGAATCTTTCCGCAGCAGCCCATTTGATTCACGGTTCCTCGGAAGATAGGTTCTCCATAACCTACGCCGTGGACAATCTTACGAAAGAAGAAGTCGAAAGCGTTAATTTCAACTACCTGTCTTTGAAGGATGCCTGTAAAAAATATGATCCCACGAAGCTGAAGGAAGGGTATAATAAAATGGAGGACGGCGAAGAAATCTATTTTATCAGCAACCCGGCTCTTGGATTGTGGGCGGATAAAAGCAAATTTTAATACGGCATTCCATATGTGGAATGTATGCTGGGAAGCGGCGGAATAGTGTAAGAGAGGCGGGTCATTTATGGCAGATTGGGAAAAAGTTTGTTCAATGCTTCTGGACGGGAAAAGTCCGGAGCAGGTCAAAACTCAAATAATAGGGGATTTCGATACTTATCAGGTATACTCCGGTTCCATCATCCAATCAAACGATTGCACCTTCTTTCTGGCTTTGGTTCAGGGGGTGAAAAAGCTGGTGGTTTTCGGTGACGGAAAACCGTACCATGAATTCAAGGGCTCGGAGCAACTCTTATCCAATAGAAAGGTTAAGCTTTGCGACCTGAACAACGGAAACTGTTCTTTGATCAGGAACCTGTTTCCTTTTACAAATCCCTCCAATCATCATGGCAGGGACATTACCATCGGGTTTGGAGACAGGTTGGGTTTGGCATCCGCAGGACATATCCGGACAATTAAGGGAAAGAACGTCTTTCCAGTCCTGGCGCAGCAATCCATACGCGAACTCAACCTGACCGGAAGAACCTATGCGGATGTGCTTGCAGCCGCCTCATGGGCCGTATTCCAGGAAGGCTACACCCTCGGTTTCGGTGCTGACGGAGACCATCTGAAGACTGCAGCAGAAGTAAAAATGGCTGTCGATTGTGGTTTCACAATGATTACACTGGACTGCTCCGAGCATATTGACAACAGCATTCCGGATCTTGGCGCCGAGGAAGTGAACCGTCTTTATTCCGCCTTGAAGTCAGAAGACAGGCAAAGGCTTGAAACAAAGTATATGAATAAGGATGTCCCCTTGAACAGCTCACACAGGATTCATTTCCCGGCTGATGAATTTAAAAGGACCATGCTCATTTATTTTAAAGCAATCAATTATACGATCGATATTTACAACAATGTCATCAAAAACTGCGGCAGAAGCATCGACTTCGAAATGTCGATAGACGAGACCCTTACCTCCACGACTCCCCAATCGCATTACTTTGTAGCGGCGGAGCTTTTGAATGCCGGCGTGCGCATCACAAGTCTCGCACCCAGGTTCTGCGGTGAATTTCAAAAGGGAATCGACTACATCGGTGATATAGAATTATTCACGCAGGAATTTGATGTGCATACCATTATCGCAGAAAAGCTGGGTTACAAATTAAGTATCCATTCCGGAAGCGACAAATTCAGCGTATTCCCTGTCATCGGAGCTGGAACAAAGGGGAAATACCACTTGAAGACCGCAGGCACCAACTGGCTTGAAGCAGTCAGGGTCATTGCCGTTAAGGACCCCGCTCTCTACAGAAAAATGCATGCCTTTGCCATAGATCATCTCAGTGAAGCGAAAAAGTACTATCATGTCAGCGCCCGGCCCGAGAATATCCCTGCTCTGGAAAAACTCGCCGACAAGGATCTGCCGGGCCTCATGAACATCAACGATGCCAGGCAGGTACTGCACATCACCTACGGGTTGATCCTTCTTGCAAAAAATGCAGATGGAACAAGCACATTCAGGGATGACATTTATGACTTGTTGAATCTGCACGAATCAGAATATTACAATGCTTTGCAAAAGCATCTGGGTAAACACCTGACCGAGCTTGGATTATGACATAAAGGATGTTTCTGATTTAAACAGATTACCCTTTCAAACACCAGATGGCATCGAATCGCCATCCGGTGTTTTTTATGCTGCAGCCGTCCGCAAGGATGAACATTTTCAGGCAAAATATGCCTAATGTATTATACACAAGTTACGATATATATATTAACTGAAATTTGTCAATGTCTATCACTTTTAAGGGAGAGTATGTCTATGAAAAGCATTAAGTTAAAATTCGTACTGGCAGTGGGCATTTTACTCATGTTAGTGAACTTAAGTTTTGGGATAAGCACTTTAATTGCATCTTCCAATTCACTAATTGGCACAGTGGATACCGCACTGCCGGCAGTGGCACAGCAAGGCGCAAGTGTAGTGGAGAAAGCGCTGGATGAGCAGTGGAATGCATTGGAGTTACTGGCTGCAGAAGATCGCATAGCAAATCCGGAAATTTCGATGAGCCAAAAATTGCAGGATCTTAAAAGTGAGACAAAAAGGTCAGGGAGTAACAGCATAGCTGTAGTCGATGCAGATGGCAATACATTGTCGGCAGATGGAAAGCCTTTAAATATTAAAGAACGGCTTTATTTTCAAAAAGCGGTAAAGGGAGAAAGGGCGGTATCCGATCCCGTTGTTGACAAAACCGACAATACAAGAATCATCATGATATATGCAGTTCCCATCAAGTGGAAGGACAATATAGTCGGCGTTATTCTCTGCTCAAGAGACGGAGCAAGCCTTAGCGCAATAACAAATAGTATTACCTATGGCAACTCGGGAAATGCATACATGCTAAATAAGGACGGTACTGCTGTCTCACATTACGATAAAACAAAAGTTCTCACAATGGACAACATTATAAAGAGTAAAGCAAATGATCCTTCCTTTGCAAAAATGGTGGCCGCACTTAAAACTATAGTCAAAGGGGGCACCGGAAGTGTAAGCTATACCTATAGCGGAGTAGAAAAATATATCGGCTATGCTCCGGTAAAAAATACAGATTGGTCACTTGTAGTAACAGTTCCGAAAACTGAAATTTTATCAGGTCTGAATGATATTACTACTTCTACTATAATAATCGCAATTATTATGCTATTAATTGGTATTATTGCTTCCTATTTTCTTATAGGCTTTATCTCAAGACCTATCACTCTCATGTCAGATTTACTTAAAACCATTGCTACAGGAGATTTTACCACAAAGATCCCTTCCTCCCTGCTTAAGATGAAGGATGAATTAGGAGTGCTGGCAAACTCTCTGTATACAATGCAGGATTCCATCAAAAAGGCACTTACCGGCGTATCGATGGAAGCTGCTAATGTCTCAGCCTCGGCAGATATAGAAGAAAAAAGCATGGCCGAGCTGTCCGGGCAGATCGAGGAAGTCTCCTCAACGACCGAGGAATTATCTGCAGGTATGGAAGAAACGGCCGCGTCCGTTCAGGAAATGAACGCTACTTCACAGGAAATCGAAAGGGCTGTTGAAGCAATTGCAGAAAAAGCACAGGAGGGGTCCTCTACAGCAGGAGTAATAAGCAAAAGAGCTGAAGCCCTCAAAGAAAGCACTTCAGCTTCACAAGCAAATGCCAGAAACATCTATAAAAATACGGAAGCCGAGATGAAAAAAGCAATAGAGCAATCTAGAGCGGTTGAGGAAATAAATATTCTGTCCGATGCCATACTGCAAATATCCTCACAAACAAATCTTCTGGCATTGAACGCAGCCATAGAGGCCGCAAGGGCCGGTGAAGCCGGAAAGGGCTTTTCCGTAGTAGCAGAAGAAATCAGAAAACTTGCCGAGCAATCAAAAAGTACGGTCACCGAAATTCAAAAAGTTACAGGAATCGTTGTCTCCTCGGTTGAAAACCTATCTGACAATTCATCCAAGGTTCTTGAATTCATTAATAAACAAGTCCTGACAGATTATGAGTCCCTGGTCAAAACGGGCGAGCAATACAGCAATGATGCAGAGCTTGTAAATAATATTGTTTTGGAACTCAGCGCAACCACACAGCAATTATCTGCTTCAATTCAGAATATGATTAAAGCAATTAATGAAATTTCCGGCGCAGCAAACGAAGGTGCGGAAGGTACGGCACATATCGCCGAAAGTTCAGTGATGGTAAGAGCTAAGGCAGAAACAGTACTGAAATACACAAAGGAAACAAAAGTAAGTGTAGATAAATTAGCAAATATCGTTTCGGGCTTCAAAGTGTAGCATGGCAGTTGGCCTAAAAAGCCATGCTACTGCCTGTTCCGGCAGACTGACATCGGCAGCGGCGAGGGAGTCGGCAAGCTGGGCCTCGTTTTTACATCCTACTATGGCCGCTGCCGGTACTTTATTGCACAAGATGTATCCGAGTGCTATGGAAGTGGGTGTTAATCCGGTTTTTGCCGCGTATTCCTTCACCCGCTCCAGGCGCTCGATATTTTCAGGGGTACAATAACGGTCAAATGACTTTTTGTTGATGGCTTCCAGCCCCAAAGCCGAAGCCCGGGCGAAGAAGCCTTTCGCCTGGGACGAAAACGCAAATACCGGAAAACGCTCCTTCTCATACCAGCTATATTCATTTTCATTCATACAAACAATTGTAGGATCACTATGCGCCTCAGGTGTGGATGCAGCAAGGCTCCATTGGATCTGGCTCGCACTGAACGGCGGATGACCGACAGCTCCTTCAGCTTGGTTGCCGGAGCCGGTGATGATGCCTGTGGAGCCCATCGTCCGCCTGTAGGAAGCTGCCCGGTTCGTTGCTTCAATACGCTCCGTCTTCCAGTTCGAGCAGCCGGCAGCACGTATTTTCCCCTTGGCAATCAACAGAGATAAAGTTTCCATAATATCCTCCACCGGACGGGCTGTATCATCCCTGTGAAGCCAGTACAGATCAACTTCATCAATGCCAAGCATCTTCAGGCTTTTATCCAGATCCGCTTCTATCTCTTTGCGTGAAAGCCTTCCGTTGTTCATATTTTCAAGTGGCGGATGTCCTCCTTTTGTCGATACGATTATATTATTTCTGATACCTCTTGATTTCAGCCATCTGCCGATTGTTCTTTCACTCGCTTCGTCTCCTCCCGGAAGCCACGAAGCGTAAACTCTGGCTGTATCGATGCAATTTCCGCCAGCGTCGAAATAATTGTCCAGGAGTCTGAAAGCAGTTTTCTCAGATACCATAGTCCCAAAATAGTCTGTGCCAAGCACAATTTTTGAGATGTGCAGGTTGTCATTATTATGTTTTATGTCAATGTATTTCACAATAGCCCTCCATAGACATCCTGTTTCTATCTGACAATCTCTTTCTTTTAATCCATATATGTTTATCCTGAGGTAGCGATAATGAATTTCTCTTTATTATAACACGACGATCCACCCCTGCCAGAGTTCACATCAAAAACTAAAACATGGACAGTTTATAATGCATCGGTTCAAAGAAAATGTTTTGCATATAGCTCCACCGCTTCACGACAATCTGCGTTAAAAATAAATGTAAGCATTTACAGCCATCCGCTCTACTCTTTCTTTTGTAAAATATCATTAACCAACGATATTATTGCCCAAGCTGGAAGTAGTTAACCGCATTATTGTAGCAGATATCCTGCACCATACCACCAAGAAGCTTCATGTCACGAGGTGCTTCGCCATTTTCAGCCCACTCGCCGATCAGGTTGCACAGGATCCTTCTGAAATACTCATGCCTTGTATAGGAAGAAAAACTCCTTGAATCCGTAAGCATGCCGACAAACCTGCTGAGAAGTCCGAGATTGGCAAGCGCAATCATTTGCCTGATCATACCATCCTTCTGGTCGTTGAACCACCAGCCGGAGCCGAACTGTATCTTGCCAGGTATCCCGCCGCCCTGGAAACATCCGGCCATCGTTGCCAAAACCTCATTTTCCCTTGGATTGATCGTATATAATATTGTTTTTGGCAATTCATTTGTTTCCTCAAGTGCATTCAGGATTTTTGCCAGATCCTCCGCAAAGGTATGGTCACCGATTGTGTCAAAACCCGTATCGGGGCCAAGCTTTTTCATCATGCAGCTATTGGCGTTCCTCAACACACCCAGGTGCAGCTGCATGACCCAGTTTCTTTTTGCGTATTCCCTGCCTAAGAACAACAATACCTGTGTTTTGTATTTCTTTATTTCGATTTCAGTCAATGGCTGCCCGGATAGAGCCTTTTCAAATATTCCAGAGGCCTCTGCCCCGGTTGCATCACCGTACACTAATGGTTCCTGAGCATGGTCGGAAATTTTACAACCTGCATCATGGAAGAATTCAATGCGTGAAACAAGGGCTTTTTTCAAGTCTTCAAAACTTCTTATATTGATTCCGGCAGCTTTCCCCAGTCTTGTAAGATATTCCGCGAAACCATCCTTCTCCAGGTTAATGGCCTTATCGGGTCTGAAGGCAGGCAGCACTTTTACTTTAAATAACGGATCTGCTGCTATGGACTTGTGATATTCGAGCGTGTCCGCAGGATCATCCGTGGTGCAGATCGCCACGACATTTGAACGATTGATCAATTCTCTGGCAGATAGCTGACCGGAAGCTAGTATTTCATTGCAGCGGTTCCATATCTCCTCTGCGGTATCCAATGAAAGAACTGTGTCGATACCGAAATATCTCCTGAGCTCAAGGTGTGTCCAGTGATAGAGGGGATTACCAATGCAACGGGATATGGTTTCGGCATATTTAAGAAACTTTTCCTTATCGGACGCATCCCCGGTTATGTATTTCTCCTCAATGCCATTGCCCCTCATTGCACGCCATTTGTAATGGTCACCGGCAAGCCAGAGTTCGGTGATGTTCCTGTATTTCTTATCTTGTGCGATTTCCTTCGGAATCAAATGACAGTGGTAATCAATAATCGGCATTTTCTCCGCGTAGTCATGATATAACTCCTCCGCCGTTTTGTTATTCAACAGAAAATTCGCATCCATAAAAGCTTTCATCGTTAATCTCCTTTTCTTTGTTGTGTTCTCCGTCATGATCTCATGAAGCCTGTATTGATACTAGATTTTTATCTAAATAAGCGCAGCGCCACACCCTTCATCATTAACCCGTCAACATTGATATTCAGCTTATGTAAGCGCTTACATTTCTATGATTATTATATTATTTTTCTCCGGTTGATGTCAATCTGCCTTCTTACTTTTTACCGGCTGCTGCGACATAAATTACAAACTGCTTAATTCCATCAAGTCCGAGCACCTGGTTGATCTCATCGTCATCGAAAGCGGCTATGGCACATGCACCGGCATCGATGGCTTCAGCGGCAAGGTACAGGTTCTGACAGACATGTCCGGCATCAAGGTGTAAATAACGGTATCCGCGTAAATCATAACGCCATTTCATCCGATCGACATCCGCTGTCCAAATGAAAGTGACTGCGCTGCTTCCGACAAACCCCTGTCCAAGGCAGCCAGCAACAATTTTATCAGTAATGCCAGAATCCGTATCCACTTCCGCCAATTTATGTTCAAATGCCGCATATCTGTATAATCCGGGCTTTATTCCATCAACCCTGTTAATAAGCAGAAATGTTTCAAAAGCATGCCGAGCCCCGGCAGATGGTACAGACCTGTAT
>JAEWQC010000239.1 GCA_023399355.1 Bacillota bacterium
TTATTGCCTTAACAAATGCATATTATGCAGCATCTGCTTCAGAGCGGAAATCAATAAGCGAGCAGGCTGATGCTATCAGAAAGGCCGCTGCTTCAGCAGTACAATCAAATTCAAGTTCTTACTATAACGCGGCATCGCCAATCAAAGTTGAGGTCGGGAGTCAAGTTACCAGTATTGTCAATAAAGCCGTTGATACCAGAGGCTACATGACTGCAAGTGAGTGGAGTCAGGTTTGCAGCAGCTTAGGTGTGACGAATACGGTAGATAAACAAGTAACCTATAGTAGCAGCGGTGTTACGAAAGATACTAATGTTGTAACATCATTTGGAAGAACAGATATTGGTGTCAATACAAATGTAAAAGTAGCTCAAGGTACTACTACTATATCTTCCAGCCTGAGTATGTCATATAATCTCTACAGCAATAGCGAAGTCCTATTTACCAGTCAATTAGTAAAAGGGAATGGACGCAGTATTGAGGAAGCTATCTGCTTAATGGATATTCTCGAAGGAAATAGCGGTAAAATAAATGATGCTCAAGTAAAGAGTGTCGTTGGAAACAATTTTGTTAAAAGCGGTTTTCTTAGTGATGGCACTTCAGGCGCATTGGAAGCCATGTATAACACAGCTATGCATGGGAAAACGGTCAGTGAAATGGATTGGAACGCGCTTCAGCAAAGACTTGAAGAAGCTTATAACTTTTTCACAATGTATTATGGTTTCCAGGGTGGAAGTCTTAATGCATCTCAGACTCTTATAAGCGAAGCGGAAAGCTTTTACACAAAATCAAACCTTAATAATTTGAAAATATCTTCTGAGAGAACGTCTAGCTCTAGTTCTGGGAGTAAAATAAAAATAAACCTACAGTTATTTGCAGAGAAGCCACCAGTTAATCCTGGTAGCTTACAACAGCAGGTAGAAAAAGGCCAAGCACCCAGAGAGGTTGATAGAGTGGATAAGCCACATGTTCCTGGACAAAAACCACATGTTCATTTTAAGGACGGAACTTCCCTAAACAATGATGGAACGTTACATGATGTGCATAAAGGAACTCCTGCCCCAAGTAATAAAACAATAGATTGGCTGAATAATAATGGATGGAAAGTGATGAAATAACTATGAAAGCATTTGGATATCAAAAAGGTAGTGAAGAATTAATAGAATTGCAAGAAGTTTCTTTTCAATCTGACATAGAAGAATTAGATAAGATAATTAAATTTCTGCTAGAGGTAAAAGAACAACATAGTAAAGCTATGGGGGAAGTAGAGATATGCCATTCACACTTTCGTGATTGGGACGTTGACTGGGAAACCGGCTCAACAGATATTATTATTGTAACAACTTCTAAGAGAGATTAGGCAGAAAGAAGACATGTTGTGACGGTTCTACTGTCCAATATTTGAGGCTTGGAGCAAATCCAGCCTCTTTTTGTTTCCCCGCTGCCTTCCTCCGTAGCGCGCCTCCCCCTGGCTCCCATGTGCAGCGGCCTCCGCAGTGCCCGTCGCACCCGTGCCCCCATGTTCCTGTTCCGGCACCGTCGCTCCGGCGAGCGTCTCTGGAGCGGGCAGGCGCAGGGGCCTCCATCCCGGAATGCATCCTTTCAAAGTTGGAAGGATGTTGCCTGCCGGCCTGGCAGGATTCAATATGGCTAAAGCCGGCTCGTATGCAAATGCAGACGCATCGTTCTACGAATATGACGAATGGAACCAGCTTGTTAAAGCTGTTGACAGCTGCAACACAGCGACATACAATTACAATGGAGACGGTCTCAGGGTCGGGAAATCCAAAACCGAACTCGCCACCCTGCTGTCCGATGATTTCTGCGGCGGGCTCGAAAAGTGGACGGGCACCTCAAACGCGACCATCAGCAACGGCCAACTCAAAGTAGTCAACAATGAGTTCTTAAGAAGCGCTTCGGGCAGCACTGCCGAGTGGAAGGATTTTATCCTCGAGGTTGATGTCAAGATAACCAATACGGCAGCGGGACTGGTATTCAGAAGTGTTGACAACAACAATTGCTATGTCTGGCAATTAACTACCGCAGGCGGCGGGAAATTCAAACCCCAGAAATTTATGAACGGAACAGCCACTGCTATTAAGGAAGTGGCCTGTCACAGTATAAAGTTAATCCTTTGAATTGGCCAAGTGGTTTTGATTATGGAGATTTCAAACCCAATACCGCAAGTGGGTACAAGACACTTTTAAAGGATATTAATAAATCGAAGTTGCCACCAGACACAATATTTGTAGCGTATAATCCCCAAACCGGGAAAATGGTAGTGCCCAAAATTTCATAAGAATCTTGGAGGGTTAAATATACATGGGAAATGAAATTAGCAGTTGGGACCTAATAGAATTAAAAAAATTTAATGAAGCTTGCATTAGAGCAGATGAAGAGTACAAATCTACTGGTTCAGTATTTCACTTAAGGAATAAAGCCATCGCACTGTTGAACTTAATGAAATACGATGAAGTTTTTGATATTGCCAGTGAGATTATAAAAATCACCAATGGCAAGAATGATAGTGATTATATTACCGCAGGTATTGCGTATTGGTTAATGGGAAAGCAGAAAGAGGCAGGGAACAAATGGGTGGGCAAAGTTTTGCGGAAGAACCTCATTTGCAGCCAGTTTTGCAGGCTTTTTAAAAAACAACACGCCCTACAATGATATGATCACTTATCTTCAGGGAACGAGTTCCCCGAATGAAAACACTTGCGCCCGATACCTGGCCGATGCAGGATACGGTGGAGCGGATCATGATGGTTACTATAATCTTCTGATCGGTTATATGAACTCTATTTGTTCGCATAGCAATTATTGCTAATCGAATAGGACGGGGGAACTAGCCCCGTCTTATCACACACCGTACAAGCGGGTTCGCATACAATGGTTCCAAAAGGTGAACAACGCTTGAGGTAAACGGACCTCTCACTTCCCAATAGGGAAGTGAGAGGTCATTATTTACCCGCAATCTATCACCAGCGTCTCACCAGTAGTTTAAGTCTCTAAGACTCCATTATTCCGATGCTTAACCGGTTAGTATCCACGAGAAGCCCAAGTGACAATATCGATTTCCTTTTCAAGCCAACTCCCATAGTCCCTCACACGATAAACATACCACTCCGTTAGCTTCTCAGGATTTTGGACTGCTATGTATAGATCGTTCGGATTTGTGGAGTCAATGTAAAATATGATATCTTTCCTTGGTGGTGCATTTTGACCTGGTTGCGGTATATGGCCAATTCCGGAAGAGATGGATGACAGCAGATTGATTGAGCTGATTTATCCCTCAGCATCTGCTCCGGTGCATCGGAAACCAGAACCAAACTACGAGCATATCCACAAGGAGTTACAG
>JAEWQC010000296.1 GCA_023399355.1 Bacillota bacterium
GTATATCTCCATGTCTGACTACTATCTAAAAATCTGTGAAAACTAAAGAACCGCCGTATACCGAACGGTACGTACGTGCGGTGTGGGAGGTCGGCTAATCAATTAATGGTTAGCCTCCTACCCGATCATCGATAATTATTTCAAATTTACTAATTTTCATAAACAGATAGTTTTTGCAGCTATTACAGCAATTTCTGTAACTATATTTGCAATTACAAAATTTATATTTTTAATTATTTAACTATAACAAATATAGTAAGAAGATGAAAACAGTATGAATCTACCGGGTAGCAAGAAAAGACAATGTTACAGCAGAACAATACGATGATGATGAGTGAATTTCATAAGAAGTATGTAAAAAATATCTGCAACTATAAATCGGAGGTGGTAAAAATGGTTTGTTCAATTCATACATTAGAACTGACTCTATTTCAAAAGAAAGAGAGGTTTGATGAATCAATTTCAGAAGCTTTTGAAAAGGCAAAAGAGAAGAAGCATCGGGTTTATGAAAAAGATAATGTGTATTATGATAACTATTTTGCTAAAAAAGGGATATATATTGAACTTCACGGAGATTTTTATAAGAAAAAGAATTACACAAAAAAGGTCAAGTTTATCGTAAATCCAAGTGTGTTGCTTGGCGGTGATGATTTAAATCTGTGGAAACCTAATAAAAGTAACATTTCTGAGCTTTTAGAAAAACTTGAAACATGTATTGATATATATTTTGATTCAGAATACGAATTGAAAGATTTCATTTTGACACGTGTTGACTTTACAGTAAATATTCAAGTCGGCAGCAAAAAGAATGTATCAGCCTATATTGAGATATTACATAAACTCGGAAAGGTTAAGGGTTTCTCACAGAAGTATGATGATAACGAGAATAATTGGTATGACAAAAAACTTGGTTTCGATTTAGAGGGCAATTCCAATGGCATAGATTTTTCAGCATATGATAAACAAGGAGCGATAGAGAATAAGAAAGACTTTAATCGAATAGAAGCGGCAAAAGGAATTTTACGCATTGAGGTTCGACTGACAAAGCTGAAAGCTATTAAAAAGTATACTATAGAAACGAATACATCAAAACAAATAAGAGAGTTGTCAAAAAAAAGCATGGATATTTTTTTAGAGACTTTTGTACGGGTTGTACCATACGGTGACTTTTATAAAAAAAAGCAAGCAGTAGAAATCATAGAGAAAAACATTACCAAGAAAAAGCAGTGTGAAAAGATGTTGTCCCTGTTGGAGCTTATTCCGAAAAAAAAGTCCCTTCTGTTAGCACAAAAAGAATTGAATGATCGCAATATTGATAAAATAATGGATATGTTTGCAAAACTTAACGTATCACCTGTGACAATTAGCAAGCGACTCGATGTAAAACATCTAAAGAATCTGTATGCCTATCTAGGATAGAAGATAAAATATACACTTTATAGAATATCTTTTCCAGAATATTAACAATATGCATCCAGAATCCTGTCCTCCTGCCTTCCTGCCTCCCTGTACCTGTAATATTTCAAAACAAAGTAATGCTTTCGCTCCATTTTTTATTGAGAACCTTGTTGCTTAATGGTATAATATTTCCAGCAGTGATTGAAGTAGTGATTAGAGCTGCTTAAATTGGAGTTAGGAGCGAGCACATATGTCGGTTAGCTACAAAAAGCTGTGGAAACTTCTTATCGACAAAGATATGAAAAAGAAAGACCTGGTGAACGCTGCAGGTATTAGCACCTATACTGTCAACAAGCTCAACCGGGGGGATAATGTGACAACCGATGTCCTCGCTCGTATCTGCAAAGCTCTGGGATGCGATATTGGCGACATAATGGAGCTGAATCATAACGAAGATCCGGAAGTAAATAAATTATAGACGAAAGGAAGTTTATTGCTCCATGAATATTGGCATTATAGATGCAGATCTTTTAGACAACGGGACAAGGCATCCGAATCTGGCATTAATGAAAATAAGCGGTTATAATAAAGAACTAGGCCACACGGTTACACTTCTTGACAGTTATATAGGCCTTGATTCTTATGACAAAGTATATATTTCAAGAGTATTTAGCTTTACAAATGTACCTGAAGACATTACCTCCTTACCGAACGTGGTAATTGGAGGTACGGGCTTTTTTGAGGACGGAGGTGAAAACCTCCCAGATGAGATTGAGCACCATATGCCAGATTATGATTTATACAAAGATTATGCTAATAGTGAAATCGAAAAAGGGCGAAACAGAAGCACCGTATCTGATTACCTGGACTATTCAATTGGATTTACGACTCGTGGTTGCTTTAGGAAGTGCTCCTTCTGTGTAAACAAAAAATACACTCATGCTTTTAAACATTCTCCTATCATGGAGTTTTATGATTCTACCAGACCTTACATATATCTATGGGATGATAATTTCCTTTCTTATAATATTGGGTGGGAAGCAATACTTGATGACCTCGAGGCAACGGGAAAGCCATTCCAGTTTCGTCAGGGCCTTGACATACGCCTTATGACTGATAGGAAGGCTAAGCGCTTATCTGAAACCCGTTATCATGGAGACTTTATTTTTGCATTTGACCACCTCGAAGAAAGAGAGCTTATAGAAGAAAAACTAAAACTTTGGCGAAGGTATTCCTCAAAGACGACCAAGCTCTATGTACTCTGCGCTTATAACTCACAGGATGAAAAGGATATAGAGAATACTTTTGAGCGTATAAAAGTACTCATGAAGTACGGATGCCTCCCATACATCATGAGATATGAAAGCTATAAAGACAGCCCATGGCGAACCCTATATGTTCAAATAGCTCGCTGGTGCAATCAACCGCAGTTCTTCAAGAAGAAGTCCTTCAGGCAGTTTTGTGAAGCTAATCAGGACTATCACAAAAACCCTGAGACCACCTGCGCTGCATACCAGTCCATGTTGGATTTTGAAGAAGCACACCCGGATATCTCAAAACAGTACTTCGATCTGCGATTTGACAAAGAAAATCAATATGGCAACACTTATGGGTATGGCCGCAAGTATGCAAACAAGCAAAGTTGTGAGGCATGCACCGAGCAGCAAAAGAGCTGGGAAATAGCATATTTAAACGAGATACCCTTCAATGAGGTTCTAGGACGCTATTTCCAAAAAGATATAGATCTTGAATGCCTTAGGTATCCTGATATAGCTTGTGTGCGTTACACCAAAGAAACTCTTGCGAATTGGTTCTGCGAAAAACTGCTAGAGACACCACTAAGCGATGTGTTTGACGCCGTTATAAACTACCCTAACAATGAGGAGGTACTGCCAAGCAACATCCCTCAGTTTAGCGAGATGGCCGACGCTTACCTAAATACGCCGGATATTTTAGGGAGAAGCGGCATCGACATGACATATGACGAGTTAGGGACTTACCTAGATAACGGCAAGGAGAAAAACGAGGTGGCAAGGCGAAAGTATGGTGAAAATCACTCTAAGCTCGCTGCACTCCTTGACCTCGTTGTAATAGTTGCACCGAATAACAGTTTCCAAGCATCTATATCTGTCTTTGGGGAGGCATTTAATAGAAGGGCGGATGATGAGAAAAAGAAGTTAGTCTCAAGACTTCTCTTCAGAATCCCTATTATACAAAAAATGCTGACGGATGCCCTTTCACATGAAGTTGAAATAGAGGATGAGTTGGTTGGGCTCTCCATCCAGACTAGAAAACGCAGAAAACCTAACATCGCAAGCATACTAAAATACATCTATGACGGAACCGACTCATCAGATGTGGCCGTTAGAAAAGCAATCGAAAATATAAAGGGGGTAGCACTAATTGTCATTTAAAGACGTTGATATTGCACTCTCATACGAAACCGGCCAGGACGACCCTGTAAATGAATTTTACGTACCACTCTTAGCTGAGGCAAAATACTATGATAGAATTGCAGGTTTCTTTACGTCTGCGAGCCTAGCCATTGCTGCTAGGGGGATTGCAGGCCTTATTAGGAATAGTGGCAAGATGCGCATTATTGCATGCCCTCGACTTGATGAAAAGGATGTGGAGGTAATTAAGGCCGTTACTGAGCACCCTGATGAATACCTAAGTAAACAACTCTTAAGCGAGTTAGAGCATATCGAGGACGAACTCCAAAAGGATCATCTGCGTGCGCTAGGTTGGATGCTCGCAAACGGGTACCTTGAAATGCGTCTGGCTATAGTAAAGAATAAAACTACCGATGAGGCAGATTTCAACTCCCTATTTCATCAGAAGATAGGTATCATGATAGATACTGAAGGAAATCGGTTGTCTTTCAGCGGCTCAATAAATGAGACCGCATCTGGGTGGCTTTCTAATATTGAAGAATTTAAGGTATTTAGAGGCTGGGAGATAGGCCAAGACAGCTACCTTTATGCAGATATTAAGAGGTTCGATGAGTTTTGGAAAGAACTCAGAACCAATGTTATTATTAAAAAGCTTCCAGATGCAGTTAATGAAAAGCTCATCGTCATAGGAAAAGAGTTCTCAAGGGAGCATTTTGAGGCCAAGCAGTACATCCAGACGAGAAAGAGAAAAACTGTCTCTGAAAAACTTAGCCTATTCCCATATCAACTAGAAGCCTTTGAAAAGTGGAAAACTAACAACTATAAGCTTCTATTCGAGATGGCGACAGGTACGGGTAAAACTAGAACTGCCATTGCCTGTATAAACTACTTTTTAGTAACTAAGCAGACAGGGCTTGCCATTATATCCTGTCCCCAGAGCACCCTCTCCCTTCAGTGGAAGAGCGAGATTGAAAAAATAGGCCTTAAAGCAGACAGCGTAATAATAGCTGATGGCGCACATAAGTGGCGAGATGAACTTCCTAAGCAGCTTAAGCTTCTATCGATAGGCTTCTCAAATCACGTGATCGTGTATACGACGCATTCAACGGCAAGCTCAGGTGACTTCACTAATATTGTACGCGAAAATCTCGGTAATACCCCAGTATGCTTTGTAGGCGATGAAGCTCATGGTCTTGGTGCCTATAAGTCAAAACAGGCTCTCCTTGACAAGTATTCATACCGCATAGGGTTATCTGCAACACCAGCACGCTGGTTTGATGACTATGGCACAAAAATCCTCGCAGACTACTTTGGGAATGACTCATACCAATTCACCATAGCACAAGCGCTAACTACTATTAATCCTTTGACAGGCATGCCGTTTCTCACAGATTACGAGTACCACCCAGTATTTATAAGTCTTACAGAGGACGAACTTGAGAAATACCAGGCTCTTTCTAAGCGGATATCAAAAATGGCTACTTACAGCAAGAGCAGTGATAAGTACCAAAGCATGCTTGAAAAACTTCTCTTTGACAGGGCAAACATCGAGAAGAATGCTGAGCTGAAATTTGATGCCCTGATAAAAATACTCTGTACACACCCTATAGAAAACACTATTATCTTTGCCTCTGATGCCCAAATAGACGAAGTGATGCGACTGCTGCAAGAAAAGGTAATCATGGCCCACCGCTTCACTCAGGAACAAGGGACTACACCAGAATCTAAGTATAGCGGGCTTAGCGAGCGCCAATACCTTATTAATATGTTCAAAGAGGGTACATATAAGGCGCTAGTGGCAATAAAGTGCTTAGATGAGGGTATAGATATCCCCTCGGCAGATACCGCTATCATTATGGCGAGCAGTACAAATCCGAGAGAATATATCCAGCGTGTAGGAAGAGTTATAAGGCAGGCTAAGAATAAGGACAGAGCGTACATCTACGATTTTATTATAGAACCTGATTTTGAAAGGTTAAAGGATCCTGCCCTTATTGAGTTTGAGAAGAAGATCTTTGAAAAAGAACTCATCAGGGTAAAAGATATGTCCACTAACTCAATAAACAATGCTGATGTTTTGATAGAGATAAATAAGAGGTTAAGGAGGCTCAGTAATGGCACTTAATAAGACGATTATTAAAAAGGTCAGAGAAAAAACGGCACGGGAAACTGCAGTAGGAGATTTCCTTGTCAGCCTGCTCGAATATGAGAGCGAGAAACACGGCTGGTTTAAGACTGACTATAGCAGTTTGCTTGAAAAGTCATGTAAGGAGGGAGAGAAAGATGCGAATTCTTAGTATAGACATTAGAAATTATCGCCAGTATCAGTCTCTTTCTTTCAAGTTTCCCGAATCTAAGAGCAGTGATATTCACATCATTATCGCTCAAAATGGTGTGGGAAAAACAAACCTCCTCAATGCCATCACTTGGTGCCTCTATGGTAAGGAGCCACATCTAGGTGATGAAGATCAGAACAGGGGCCTGCCTAAAATAAACCTCACTGCCATCAAGGAAGCCCGTGTTGAGGGAAAAGACATCGAAATGGTAGAGGTGGAAATTCGCGCACAAGATGGCGATCAGTATCTTACATACAAACGAAATCTCCCTTTTAGGCTTACAGGAGCAGAGCCTTTTGAAGAGACTGCCAAAGAAAAGTTTACAGTTACTACGGCTACTGCGGCAGGCGATCCTAAAGTTCATGAAGGAGAAGAAGCTATAAATTATGTAGATAAATATATGCCTGAAAAAGTCAGGGAGTATTTCTACTTCGATGGTGAGCAGCTTAACAATTACTTCATAAGCGCCCGCAAGGGAAAAGTCCGGGATGCGATTTTCGATATATCTCAGGTGGATGTGGTGCATCGCATATACGATCGTATTGGTGACATTATCAAGGACAAGCAAAAAGAAGCTGGTGCAAAAACTCCGGATATGAAAAAGATCACCGACGATCTAGCGGATATAGAAAACCAACTAATATTAATAGATAAAAAGATTAAAGACTTAGACGACCAAATTGCCAAGTCAGAGCGCATCATCAAGGCAAACACCGAATACTTGCAGGGTGAAGATAATCTCCCTGAGCTTGAGAAGCAGTATCAAGAACTCAAGGCAAAGCAGACAAGCCTCACTGATGAGAAAAAAGAGCTCATGGACTCCATGTATACCTTTGTGAGGGAGATGAAGGCGACACTGGCATTCTATGATGTGGCGAAAAAAGCTCTTGCTATCATCTCTAAGAAAGAAGATGAAAAAGCTCTTCCACCGAATATAGATAAAGACCTGCTTCAAAAGTCGCTAGGTGAGCATGTTTGTACAGTTTGCGACCAACCGTTAACCGCTCATGGCGAAGATTTTATTAAAAAGCTAATCAAGAGTTTTCAAGTGTCCAGTAAAACCTCTAATCTTCTCATGGGGATAAGAAGTGAGCTTGAGAGAATAGTAAAAGCCGCATTAGGATATCCGGAGGAAAAACAACGTCTGAAGGATAGGTATAAAAATCTTGAGGACCAGCTTACTGAAGTAGGCGTTAGGCTTGATGATGTTGATAAACGAATAAATCGTGTGAGCAACAAGGAAGAAGTAAGGATTAAGCACAAAGAGAGAGAAGAACACGAAGATCTTAAAAAGCAGAATACTGAGAAGCTTGGAGTAGCAAAAGACCAACTTAAAAAAGCGGAAGACAAAAAAGTAGAACTTACAAATGAGCTCAACAAGGCTCTAGCAAAGAACAAGGAATGCGCAAGGTTAAGGCATCTTATCGACTTCGCCAATAAGGGACGTAATACCATAGGCGACGTCGAAAAGGATATGATGGACGAAGTCAGAAGAAAAATGGAAGAGCGTACCACCTACTACTTCAATGAGCTTATCTGGAAGAAGAACACCTATGACCACATAAGACTTGATAAGGACTTCCAACTAGACCTCATTCACAAAGACGGTTACTCTTGCGTTGGGACTACAAGTGCTGCTGAGCGTGCTCTGCTTGCATTGTCCTTTACATTAGCGCTGCATGAAGTATCTGGCTTTAATTCGCTTCTGATCATAGATACACCTGTCGCACGTGTCTCTGATATCAATAGGATAAACTTCGCAAATGTGCTCTGCGAAGTGAGTAAGGATAAGCAGATAATAATGACATTCACACCGGATGAGTACTCGCCTGAAATAAAGAACATCTTTGATCCGGCAGCGAAGACAAAATCAGAATTGACTTTGAAAGATGAAAAAATAACGGTGGTGAAATAAGAGGAGGAGGAGTAAACATGGAAGCATCTAAAAAGCCTGATAGACTTGATTATTCAACTAAAGCAAAGCATCTTTTAGATAAGGTCGAAGAATCTAATTATATGGGGCTCGCTAATAAAGGTGGAGCGGGGGTAAGCCGTTCAGAAATTTTCCTTTTTGCTATGGCACTTGGAGTTGAGAGCAAATCTCCTACGGAAATAAAGAACACCTATCCTGGTGGTCTTGTCCTTGACAAGTCTATAGACGCTAAGACACAAGCTGCCATGTATGCGCAGTACATATCACAGCTTTCTGATCCTGAAAATGAGCTTGATGAGATTACCAAGAAGGGTGATGTATATAAGCTCGCTGAGCAGTATGCAAATACCGGCTTTGAGTATATTGAGGAATACGTAGATACGAAGAAGCCTGATGTGCTTGTGTGGGATTTGTTCTTAGAGCTTGATAAACAATATGAGGACATCAAACAATCAGTTATATATGCGCAAGATAAGAACTTTGGGTATGCTAAAGTTGCTGAAGATGAGTAGGGTAAACGAAGCTGATGCTATCCTACTGAGCCATATTTTAATTGTGTAGTTTTCTTGCATTGCCATTTTCCCTATAACCATTAATTTATAAGGCTTTGATGGGTTTTGACCTGACAGAACCCTTAAGTATGTCCTCCGAATGTACGGAAACGTTGTCATTTGGAGGACATCGTACATTCGAAAGAAGTGATGCCATTATGGCAACAGTTGCACAAATTGATGATGTTTAAATTAATTTTAAGAGAATATGATTCTTGATATTGGGGAAAATATTTGTTGACTCGTTTTGTTATTACAAATTACATAATCGTCAAATATTATAAAGATATTGACGTTTTGTGTTAATTAGAATATCATATTAGTATAAAGGTTAGTTGTTTAGAAGGGAGGCTTAGTTATGAAAACGCTATCTGCTAAGAAGTTAGCTGAAACAGTAACAAAGCTTAGAGAAGAAAAAGGACTTACTAAAGAAGAATTGGGAACTTTGACAGGTATAAATAGAATTATGATTGGCCGTATCGAACGTGAAGATTTTATACCATCTATTTTTCAGTTTGAAGCACTTGCCGAGGTTCTTGGGTTTGATGTTTCAAATATGTTTGTTGAAAAAGAATCAACCAATTCTTTTATTGCACTAAGAAGCGAAACGATAAATGACACTGAAAAAGAAGGCGTGGATAGACTCTTTAAAATGATGATAGCGCTGAGACAACAAGTTATCTTAAGGAGAAAATACGAAAATGAGTCAATCTATAACGCTTAATGAAATTCAAATTGAGGAAATACGAAAGCTTGCAAAGGATAAGCGCCAATCGTTAAGTATTATCGGTGAAATTCCAATAGCTAATGATATTTTTACAATTCTGGAGCATCTGAATATTAAATTGCTGGAGTATCCCATTCAATCAGAAGGTGATAGGCCAGCTTTTTCTGCTGCAATTATGTATTCTGAAGAAGATGGTGAAGAATTAGTATTTATTGGTCTAAATACAGCAGACTATTTTGATAAACAGGTCTTTGCTATAGCGCATGAATTATTTCACTATTTCACTAAAACAGCATCTCATTTAAGTCGACTGAGTGATAGCGAAAATACATTAATTGAAGCAAAAGCTAATAGGTTTGCTGCCGAATTTCTATTTCCAGAAGCTGCACTAAAAAGTATAATTCTTGATGAATTTAAAACTTCAAAATTAGAAAAAGCTTCGGAAAAGACTATTATGAGATTTATTGCGAGGCTTCAATGTACATGGTGGTTACCGTATCGCTCAATAGTAAAAAGGTTACGCGAAATTGGTGCCATTTTGGAAGAACAATATAGACATTTATACAGTGTAGATGAAAGAGACTTATGTGCGGAATATGGTAAGATGGGAATGGCTTTTAATGATGAAGCTTTCAAAAAGTTGAATAGTAAAACCAATTCAATTGGTACTTCCATGAGGGATATAGATATTATTATCAGAAACTTCGAGGATGGATTAATTAATGAGGATAAGCTAACCGACACCTTAAACCTTTTTGATAAATCACCGGATGATTTTGGATATAAAGTAAATGTATCAAATGACGATGAAGAGGAGTTTGATGCTTTCTTTTCTGGGGGAAGCTCCGATGAAGATTAATATAAATGAAGTAAACCCTGCTCTTATAAGTATTTTGAATAATCCAAATCAAATTATAACCCTCGATGCAAACTTTCTGATTCCACCAAATCGGAGTAGCATTACAAGAAAAGGGTTTGAATTTCCGCAATTTAAGAAAATATGGCTTGATCCAATTTTCACGGCATTTCCAAGGATTGCAATTCATGAGGCTGTTTATGAGGAATTAGTTAACACCTCTCTTCGTGAATATGTAGAAATTCTGAAAGCTGAAAATCCTCCAAGAATTATAATTCATTCTGATTCGGAATTGACGGATACTGAGAAAATTCTTCGTGATTCAATCGAGGATAAAATTTACCAACATACAAAATACGATCCTAAATTAGATAACAAAGATGACCGTGGAGAGGTAAAATCGCTTTCATATATTGCAGTTAAAGAGTTTTTGTATTTTGCAGCTCATGATAATAATGCATTGAAACTCATTGAGAAGGCAGAGCAATGGTCTACAGGACTAGATAATGTAAATGCGATTCACATGTATGAACTTATATTCTATTTATATTTTAAAAATCTGGGGGATAAAGCCTCATTAAGAATGCTTTATAAATACCAATATCACTTAACAGATTATGAAAAGCGGACAAACCCTGAATGGGGTGAGTTTACTAGTGCAATGGAAAGTCTATATAGACAAGAATAATTTGCATCGCCGCATAAATTGTGGGGCGGAGAAGCAAATTCATATATAATCTAATGCTCTGGGACATTGCTAAATAGTTGGGAAATAGTTGGGTACTATTTGGGTACTACTCATAAAAAATAATACCCGATACAATGAAATCTTACATAGTGATTATTAATGAAAAAGTCTTGAAAACCCATCGTTATGGCACTCAATTAAAATATACAAAACCACTAATCGAGTTCTGCAAAACCTTTATCCCCCAGTTCAAATCTGGGTGGCGCCTCCAAAATGTATGAAAGTGGTTTGAACACTGACTTGTAAAATGGTCGGATGTTTAAGCCGCTTTTTATTATTGCTTGAGAAACATTTAAATGTTACAATAGTATTATAATAATGGAAAATGCTTGACGAGTAATACAGAAGTTTAGTAAAATGTAAAATAGTATGCTTGAAAAACTGACGTTGCGTAAGTCATTAGGCAAATTTAAAAAATACATTGATTTGATTATCAAGAAAAAATATGAAGGGAGGATTATCTGTGTATCTACTTAGAAATGCTGGGCTCGAACAAATTAATATAGCGATTGAATTGTCATATAGACCAAGTATAGATTTACACATACATTGGATTAATCCTCTATTACATAAATGTGAGAAACGATTGTACCAGGACGCTTGGCGAGAAGCGAAGTGAAACGTCTATCCCGGATAAAGTTTTTTATAGGGTTTTACAATAAAAACATTTATAAAAAGAGAGTGGTTAAGTCCAATACAAAGGATTTAACCACTCTTTAATTTGTAATAAAAAAGAAGGTGAGAAAATGTGATTTTTAATTCAATGCAAAAGAAAATGAGCTTTGCATATGTAGTAGCAAGCATTAAATATTTTATCAAAGCAAATCCGGATACCCGAAACAGGTGAAATTCCTGTCTGTTGAAAAAAGTATAAATAATTATATAAGAAAAAGCCACTTAAGAGGTGAATATGAAATTTGAAAATATTAAAGCATACAAAAACATACCAGTGAATCTATTTGCAAATAAAGATGTACGAATTGAAAAGAATGCTGTTGAGGAATTGCAACAATTGATGCAATTAGCTGATACTATAGATTACATTAAAGAATTTCAACCAGATTTCTTTAATGATGAAAATTCTAAAATATTAGAAGTTGCTGTAACACCTGATTTCCACAAGGGCGTAGGAATACCAATAGGAACTGTGATTCTGTCAAAAGGATTCACAATTCCACAGGCTATCGGAAACGATGTGAACTGTGGTATGAGAGTTTATAAAACATCGATTACTGCTGAGAAGATTATTGTTATCGGACAGGCTATTTGTCAGTAACTTGGACAAGATGAATTGCAGGGAAAATAGAAAGAAAAAAGCAGGTACATACGACCTGCACAAACTAAAATTCCGGATAGCTTAATTCGTCTGCCAA
>JAEWQC010000363.1 GCA_023399355.1 Bacillota bacterium
GATCGCGGCGGCATTGACAATCCTGCAAAAAGGGAGATCGATATTGGGTAATTATTTTGAGGGATGGTACTTCAAACATCAAAAAGGACCGGATACCCTGGCAATCATTGTGGGACGTGCGGAGGACGGAGCCTTTATCCAGGTGATCACACAGGAAGGTTCTTATCGTCTGCGGTATCCGATTTCAACGTACCATAAGGGAAAAATAATTCGGCTGGCGGATAACTGGTTTGCCCGGAACGAAATCTGCCTTTCTGTTTGTCATAAGGATTTAAGGATCAGCGGCCATTTGCATTACGATCATCTTACGCCCATCAGTGGCGATATCATGGGGCCTTTTCGCTTTCTGCCCATGCAGTGCAGGCATTCAATAATCAGCATGGATCATGCCCTGACGGGTGAAATCTGCCTGAATGGAAGAAAGATCGATTTCACAGGCGGCAAAGGCTATATCGAAGGAGATGCCGGGCGCTCCTTCCCCAAAAGCTATACTTGGGTCCAATGCAATGATTTCGTTGAAAACTGCTCTATCATGGCATCCGTGGCGCATATTCCTTTTGCTTGGTCATGGTTTTGGGGCTGTATCTGCGTGGTGTTGCTGGACGGTGTGGAATACAGGCTGGCAACCTACCGAGGCGCGAAAATCAAGCACAGGAATAAACGGCAGTTATTGCTTGAGCAGAAGGATTTATCGTTAAAAATCCTTTTTCTGCAGCCGCATTCCGGATATGAGCTGAACGCGCCGCACAGAGGAGAGATGAGGCGAAGCATCCGCGAGGTTCCCAGTGCCCCAGCCTATTTTGAATTTCGGCGGAAAAACCAGATTTTATTTCAAGGAGAAAGTCAGTTTGCCGATTACGAACATGTTTTTTAATCACATAAAGCCTTACCGGCAGAGGCGCGGGACCCCGTTGATCCGACAGCTTCAACTGAAATGGATTTGACCCGCGGATGTTCTCCGATCGGGATTTGACCCGCGGCCTCGCATGAAGACGCTCTCCGCGTGAAATTTTATTTGCACCATGACTCCAACAAAAGACATATCTTCTGCAAAAGGGAGATATGTCTTTTTGTATGTGAGAAAGTATGATATCATGGCTTTAAAGTTTATTCATCGCGTAGAGAAACGAGAATTTGTCATTGAGTTGTGTGGTTCATAATTGTTTCACAAAAGCGAAGTGAAGATTATTTATATAATCGACAGGAGGAAAACAATGAAAATATTAGTTTTTATGGGCAGTCCAAGAAAAAAAGGCGATACGGCAACCCTACTGAAATCATTTTTAACTGAGTTAGAGATTAAAGGAGCAGAAGTTAAGACAATTTTCCTTTATGATAAAAAGATTGCACCATGTTTAGAATGCTTTCAATGCCAAGACAAATTAGATGAATATGGTTGTTCAATACAAGATGACATGTACGATATATCAGACGAAGTCTTGAAGGCGGATTGCTTTATTTTAGCTAGTCCGATATTTATCTGGTATTGTACTGCTCCAATGAAGGCAATGCTTGACCGTCTTTATGGACTTCACAAATATTATGGAAAACAACGTGGGCCGAGTCTGCTGGAAGGAAAAATGTGCGGAATAATTGCTACATGTGGTTATGACCTCGAATATGGTATAAGTCCCTTTGAAGAAGGAATTAAACGATTTTGCGAGCACTTTAAAATTAAGTATATTGGGAAGGCTGCTGTACAGAAAAATGCAGGCGATGATGTAGATAAATTTGAAACGGAAGATTCAAAGAAAATAGCTGTTGATTTTGCTGAAAAGGTAATCAGTTGTTGCACAAAATACGCATAATACGAAGTTCAACAAATTCTTTAGGCCAAATCGAAAATGGTGTAAACGAAGGGGCAGTTCACTGGAATGCCAAAACTGCTTTTTTGTTTACCCCATCATCGATTCTAACCTAAAGAATTTATATTTATAAAGGAGGCTGATAAGTGAATAAGGATAGAAACTGGACCGTTTTATTTGTTGGCGGAGCTTCGGGAACAGGCAAATCAAGCATAGCTTATGAAATTGCTCGATTCTATGGCGTGAATGTCCTGGAAGTAGATGATATTCACCTATCTGTGAAAACGGTCACAGCAAAGGAAAGTTTCCCGGCAGTACATTATTGGGATACCGGAGTGGATTGGAAGGATATTGGAGTTGGTGGCAATGTA
This sequence comes from Bacillota bacterium, assembly GCA_023399355.1. Taxonomy (GTDB): domain Bacteria; phylum Bacillota; class Clostridia; order Acetivibrionales; family DTU013; genus UBA1305. The sequence goes on from JAEWQC010000363.1 coordinate 2,177, forward strand.
AACTGGTTGATTGATGTAAGCAAAGAAATGATTCCGATATTGAAAGAGCTTGTAAACAGGCATATTGAAGATAATGTGCCTATTATTATTGAGGGCGATTTTATCTATCCCGAATTTACAATATCTTTCGATAATCCGGAGGTAAAATCAATTTTTGTGAATGAACCGGACATAAATCAAATAATGCAGAATTATTTATTAAGAGAAGGTGGCGAGTTACAGCGTTATAGAGCCGAAATAAGTATTGCATATGGAAAGTGGATAGCAGATACTTGTAATGAGAAGGATATTAGATTGCTTGACTCAAGACCTTGGGATACTGTTTTAACGAGAGCCATAAATAGTTGATTAGTACAATATTTAATATACGATAGGAGAGCAGTATGAAAAAACTTGATTCAAGCGCTTTTTCAGAAATAAGGAACTGGATTTATCGAAACGCAAGACCGTTGGAACTATCACTCTGGAAGTATCATTTTGAAAATGGCAGTAAAGATGCGGTTCTTCATAATTTGGCTTTTTATCAGAATAGTGACGGAGGATTCGGAAATGCTTTGGAGGCGGACTGCTGGAATCCGAATTCATCTCCCTATACTACAACATACGCAATGAGTATTCTCGAGAATATTGATTTTAGTGATACAGAGCATCCGATGATGCGTGGAATAACAAAGTTTTTTGAAAGTGGTTCTTATAGTTCGGAAAATGGCTGGCTATTCAATATTCCAACGAATAATGACCATGCTCATGCACCATGGTGGACATATGATGAAAAAGTCAATCAGATAGAAAGCATTGGTGTAACTGCTAAAATTGTCAGCTTTATATTCAAGTATGTTAATTTCGAAACAGAATTATATCAAAAGGCCATAGGCATTGCACAGAACATTATTAATATGATTACATCAAATGATAACCATGGAGATATGGGCATTTACGGATATTGTGTGCTTGCAGAAACGATAAAACAAGTTGGATTAACAAATATAATAAATTCCGATAATCTGACGGAAAACATACGGAAACTGGTCTCTGACTCCATCGAAAGGGACACATCAAAATGGCTTTATTACGGAGTAAGACCATCAAATTATATTACTTCGTCAAGTAGTGATTTTTATCAAGATAATATTAAAATTGTACAAATGGAACTTGATTATCTGATTGACACAAGACCGCAAGACAGCGTTTGGGGTATTACTTGGAGTTGGTTTGAATATAACGAAAAGTATGCTAAAGAATTTGCGATCAGTGAAAATTGGTGGAAAGCATCAAAAGCTATTGAAAAACTAATATTCCTTAAAAATTTTGGCAGGATGGATTAGAGATAGTGTCTCAATAAGTTGGTGTTTGCCAGGTTAATTAGGGAGCACCATAATTGTAGTTCAGTAGAGCGGTGATTTGTGTATACCTATTAAATAGGGCAAGAATTCAGAAGCTTGTCGTTAAGGCTTATTGCTAAAATGAGAATGTTCTCAGAGGGAATATTCCATTTTAGAAATAAGTCTTTTTTTAATGCCATTATGGAGGGATCAATATGTTCGACATAAGAAAAATCCAAGAGCAGATTCTTTACGAAGCGGTTAAACTCGAAAGCGATGATGAGACGGCAAAATTGATTGTGCATGGAGATAATGGATCTGCCAAGAACCAAGATAATGCTGCTTGGGTAAAGTCTGCCATGCATCGGCTGGAAAATAAATTTGATCCCGCAACCACAAAGCAAATCAGAATGACTTGCCAGTGTGGTTATGGGATGGATGAAAAGCTGAAGCTGATAGAAAATCTGATAGCATCTTCATCCAGCATGGAGGAGTTTGCAAGCTTAGCGAAAGCGGCAGGTCTGTTTTATCAGGAGGGCGTACTTTATCTGCAATTTCAATTTTGCCCCTGTCCTATGCTTGTGGATGTAGACAGATTAGAAACAAACGCATGGTGCCAGTGTACCACAGGGTATAGTAAGGTTCTCTTTGAAAAAGCCTTTGGCTGTGAGGTTGACATCGAGTTACTAAAAAGTGTGAAAATGGGTGACGATGTTTGCCTGATGACAATAATGCCACATGATTGTGTCTCCGCTTTTTGCAGGGGTTATTCAATATGACTTGTTTTGCGGCAACAGAATATGAAATTATCCCTACTGAGACATATAAGATTTTGCGCAACTGCTCCGGTTGTGGCGGAAAAACTGTTTACCATAATACCAATAAGGTCAGGGTGAACGCCAATGGAAAACAGATTGATGTATGGCTGATTTATCAATGCAGTGAATGTAAACATACATACAATTTGCCGCTCCGATCGCGTATTGACAGGCGTGTTTTGGATAAGGCAGAGTATGAGGCATTGCTGCAAAACGACCAGGAAATTGTATATAAATATGGCTTGGACAGAATTTTATTTCAGCAAAATGGTGCTGAGATTTTTAAA
>JAEWQC010000057.1 GCA_023399355.1 Bacillota bacterium
CCAGGCGAATTCACAGGAATTGCGCCAACCAGGCGAATTCACAGGAATTGCGCCAACCAGGCGAATTCACAGGAATTGCGCCAACCAGGCGAATTCACAGGAATTGCGCCAACCAGGCGAATTCGCAGGAATTGCGCCAACCAGGCGAATTCGCAGGAATTGCGCCAACCAGGCGAATTCGCAGGAATTGCGCCAACCAGGCGAATTCACAGGAATTGCGCCAACCAGGCGAATTCACAGGAATTGCACCAACCAGGCGAATTCACAGGAATTGCGCATTAAGGGCCTTATACTTCCGGGGTGGTTCTGACTATCTTATATTGGCAGCATCCGGGACTTCTACTTTAAAGCCGTAGCCCCAGACGGTGATGATTTTCATTTGGGAACTGGCATATTTCAGCTTCCTTCGAAGCCTTTTGATCATATCATCCGTTGCCCTTGTTTCCACAATGTTCTCAAAGTGCCATACTTCTCTGAGCAGTTCCTTGCGGCTTATGGCCCTGTTCCTGTTAACAGCCAGATGGCACAACAGATCAAATTCCATGCCCGTCAGTCTTATTGGCTTTCCAAATATGTATACCTGCCTCAAATCAGTATCAAGCAAGATATTTGCTATTTTTATGATACGGCTGCCGCCGGTCTCTTCTTTTTGTACGATGTTTGTCATATATGCTGTTTTACCGCTCATACATTTTACACCTGCCTTTATTAAATAATACAATGTTTACCTTGGAATATCCTTTGAAAAATTGAATGGATATGAATTGTAAGAATACAATAAATATGGAAGGACTAAAACTTGCTAATTGGATGTAAAAGATGTTAAAATTGAAAAAATCCATGAGAATAAAAAAAGCATTGGATTAACTGAAGGGGAGTGGATATATGTCCTTTTTTAAGGAGTTCAAGGAATTCGCCATGAAAGGGAATGTAATGGATCTGGCGATTGGTGTCATTATCGGGGCTGCGTTCGGCAAGATCGTTACCTCACTTGTAACCGACATTGTTACACCACTGATCGGACTATTTACAGGCAAGCTTGACTTTTCAAAACGTTATGTTGAATTGTATTTAGGCGAGGGGAATTCTGCTATTTTAAAATACGGAAACTTTATTACAAATGTAATCGACTTCCTGATTATTGCCCTTGTGATATTCATTTTTGTCCGACAGATCAACCGTCTGAAGCCAAAACCGGCTCCCGCGCCTGTCACCACGAAGGATTGCCCCTACTGCCGCACAAGTATTCATATTGAAGCAATCAAGTGCCCCAATTGTACTGCTGATCTGAAATAATCAAGCTCCGGTATAAAAACCGGGGGAAGGGTAATGGCTAATAGAGCTGTTATCCTTTTACAAGGATCTTGAAGGTACAGCTTATTGGAAAGGACTTGCACATGGGCTTTTATGAACAGATAGCTCCCCATTATGAACAGTTGTTCCCGGCGGAGCCGGAGCAGCTTGGATTCATTAAAAATGCAGCAGGCGAACCGCCTAAAAGACTTCTGGATATTGCCTGCGGTGCCGGTCTGTATTCGGTCGCACTCGCACAGGAGGGATATGATATGTGGGCAGCCGATCTTGATGCGGAAATGATAAGGCAGACCAATGCCCGGGCAGCTGCCGGGGGGGTATCAGTGAGAGCGGTGATGCTGGATATGCTGGAACTGAACAAGCTTGAGACAGAACTGTTCGATTGCGTATTCTGCATAGGAAACTCCATTGTGCATCTTGCCGGCAGGGATGCCATATTTTCAGCACTGCTTCAAATGAAAGAACGGCTGAGACATTCCGGCAGGCTGGTTCTGCAGATTATTAACTTTGACAGGGTGATCTCCAGGGGCATAACGACCCTTCCATCCATCCTCAAGCCCGAGACGGGACTCGAATTCCACAGAAATTACAGCTTTGACACAAAAACAGGACTGATCGGCTTTGATACCGTGTTGAAGGTGATTCATCACGGTGAGGCGGAGAAATATTCAAACAGGATAAAGCTCTTCCCACTTGTCGCCTCAGAGCTCCGAAACCTGTTGGAAAGAGCGGGATTCAGCGGTATTGAATTCTTCGGAAACTTCAGCATGCAGCAGTATGCCGAAGAGGAATCCTATCTGCTTGTTGCACGCGCGTCAAAATAAGTTTCGTACACCAAGCTTTGCAGGGCTCCGGCAGTGAGCCTGTTAAGTGATTTATACAGAAATTCCGGGCTAATTTTTAAAGGAGATGATGATATCGCCAAGTTCAGTATTTAACTGTCTCATGACGACTCCGGCTTTTTCAAGCATCTTCCTTGAGGCTTTTACAATATCGGTAGCGGCGTATTTGTCACTTAGATAAATGACTTCTCTGATACCTGACTGGATGATTGCCTTGGCGCATTCATTGCAGGGAAACAAGGCCGTATATATTTTGCTGCCTTCGAGAGAGACGCCTCTGTTGTTCAGAATGGCATTGAGCTCCGCGTGAACTACATAGGGATATTTGGTGCAGAGCATATCGCCTTCACGGTCCCATGGAAAATCATCATCGGAACAGCCGACCGGGAAACCGTTGTATCCGACACTGAGAATCCGGTTGTTTTTACTGTCGATGATACAGGCTCCGACTTGTGTTGAAGGATCCTTGCTTCTTTTTGCCGATAACAGGGCAATCCCCATGAAATACTCGTCCCACTCGATGTAATCCTGCCTTTTGCTCATAAAGGTCATTCTCCTTATAAATACTATGAAGGGCTACATCTCCACTTGTTTCATTATATCCGGTAGCCGGATGAAATACAAACAGATCCTTCAAAATATTGCAAAATGATGATAACAGGTTTTCCAGCAACCCTGTAAAAGAACGGATGCCCGGAATCGCATTGTAAAGACTGAATATATGGGATATAATGGGACATGCGCAACACATGCGCAACACATGTGCAACACATGCAGTGCGATAACATTGACAATGTGCCGGAGCTTGGGCAGGTGCTGGATTGTGAAAAATCTCCGGAACTCCAGAAGTAATATCGCTGGACATGCGAATGAGTATTGCATAATCAGTATTCAATTAGCCCAGATAATGAATGTATGAGAATAACAGATATCAATAGCTTTAGGAGGTCATCGTGGGGAAAGCATTATCTGAAATGACATTAGAAGAGCTTTGGGAATTGTTCCCGATTATTTTAAAGGAACATAATCCTGCCTATAAGGAATGGTACCTGAATGAAAGTGTGGAAATTAATGAAGCTGCAGGTCGAAAAGATATCAAACGAATGAATCATATCGGGAGCAGCTCAGTGGATGGATTGATTGCAAAACCAACCGTAGATATTTTGCTGGAGGTTGATTTTAAGTGTGATATTGAACAATTAAAATTAAAGCTGATCAATGCCGGTTGGACACTTATGTCCTTTAAAAATAAACCCGACATGGAAGCGTCGTTTAATAAGGGGTATACTTCAAACGGTTTCGCCGATAAAGTTTTTCATCTGCATGTGCGTTTTTGGGGGGATTGGGATGAATTATATTTTAGGGACTATCTTTTAATCCATAAAGATGCTGCTGAAAAATACGGGGTATTGAAACAAGAACTAAAAGCGCAATATGAGCATGATAGAGATGGATATACCATGGCAAAAACGGAGTTCATTCAAAAATATACAAAGATCGCAAGAGAAGATTTTGGTAATAGATATATGCCAGGTTTGTCAACAGGCGTGCATACCTTGCAGGGCATTGAATAAATATGAATTGTTACCGGCAGGCAGACGCAAAAGTTAATTATTAAGGAGATTAAAGCAATGAGTAAAAAAATTGAAAAAGTATTACCTGTGGTCGCATCTTTGCTTCTGATATTATCAGGTTTATTAAAGCCAATAATTACAGGAACAGTTGGAGGTATTTTATTCATTGTATTTCTTGTATTTTTGTTTAGAAAAGAGGATTAAGTGTTTTGTATCCGTAAAGGAAATTGCTAATTATTAAGTGTTTCGGGGTAATCATTAAAAAAAATGGGAAAAGAAGAAAGATTATTTGGCGGTAACGTAAACGAAATAGTTCGAGTTGGTGATACCATCCATCGAACAAAGGACTGGAATCCGAACATTCACAATTTGCTAAAGTATCTGGAAACCCAGGGGTTTGAAGGAACGCCCAGATTCATTGGCCTTGATGAAAAAGGAAGAGAAATATTATCTTTTATCCCTGGTGAGGTTCCCGGAAATGATTATCCCAATTGTAAACCTTATGTATGGTCTGATAGAGCGCTTCTAGTTGCAGCAAGGTTTTTGAGAAACTATCATGATGTTTCCCGTAAATTTTTGCAAACCGCTCTGGAATCCAAATGGGTTAACCCTTATGTTGATGAAAGACAATATGAAGTGGTTTGCCATAACGATGCAGCCTTGTACAATTTCGTGTTTAGAGATGAATTACCGGTGGCATTGATTGATTTTGATATGGCCAGTCCGGGTCCGTGTCTTTGGGATATAGCATATACTCTTTATACAGCGGTTCCGCTTTCAAGCTTCGAACCTGAACTGCATACTTCATCAACGATTGCCTATATCCCCCAAATACATGCACGAAACAGGCATCGCCGGATTAATTTATTTTTTGGTTCCTATGGGATCGAAGTACCGGAGGATATAAAAGAATGGGTGATCAAACGCTTGAATGCATTATGTGACACGTTGAAAAGCCGTGCTGAGCAAGGGAATGAAGCATATCAAAAAATGATAGAGGAAGGTCATCTGGTACATTATGAAAAGGAGGTCCTGTTTTTACAGGAACATTTTGATGACTGGAATAAATAGGAAATAAATAAATAGCTTCCGGTTCATGTAAAGAAATGTATTGTATATGTGATCGTACCCGTGGTATAATATTGTGAAATAATACAGCGAAATTCTTGCTGATGGTTTACAAAACAATAGCTGTGAAAGAGGAAAGTAACCGGAACGGTCTTTAAAGAGAGGAGCTGCCTGCGGCTGAAAGCATCTCCAATGAGCAAACCGGCGAAGTTCCCTCCGGAGCTGCATCCTGAAAAAGAACACTTCCAAGCTTTTCCGGGACTGGTTATTGACCAAGGTCAACTGCTTGTCCTGTCATCCGACTTGAACGGAACCGGAAAATGGAGCGAAAAGGTTTCAAAGTAGGAGATGCCGGCACCTGGCCGTTAACGAACAGGGTGCAATAAACCGGGTCGTCACTGAAAGGGTTGATGACACAGGAGTTGTATTCAAGAGCCCGCTTTTTCAGCGGGAATTTGGGTGGTACCGCGGAGTTAACCTTCGTCCCTGTTGCAGGGATGCAGGTTTTTTTATGGGCTTTTTTACAGATGGATACGGAGAGGTTAAAGTAATTGCGTAATTTTGTGAAATAAAGGAGGTAGCAGGATGAGAGACCAGTTGAACAACATAAAGCTGGAAGCAGTAAAAAGGTTATCTGAAGTGAAATCATCGGCAGATTTGGAAAACATCCGTCTGCAATTTCTGGGTAAAAAGGGTGAACTGACTGCCGTGTTAAGAGGCATGGGTGCACTGACTGCTGAGGAAAGGCCCGTGATAGGGCAGCTTGCCAACGAAGTCAGGAGTTTCGTTGAAGGCAAGCTCGAGGAAGCTGTCAGGGAACTGCAGAATAAGGAGCAGGAACTGAAGCTGGTCTCGGAAGCCATTGATGTAACCATACCTGGCAAGAGAAGAATAATAGGCAAAAAGCATCCATTAAGCATAGTGCTTGACGAGATCAAGGATGTCTTCATATCCATGGGCTATGAAATAGCGGAAGGCCCTGAAATTGAACTGGATTATTACAACTTTGAGGCATTGAATATTCCCGCCGGCCATCCGGCCAGAGATACGCAGGATACCTTTTATATCAATGAAAAAATACTGTTGAGGTCCCAGACTTCCCCGGTCCAGATCAGGGTGATGGAGCAGAAAAAGCCACCGATCAAGATCATCTGCCCGGGCAGGGTTTACCGTTCGGATACTGTTGATGCAACGCATTCGCCGATCTTCAACCAGGTGGAAGGTCTTGTGGTTGACCGCGGCGTGACGATGGGCGACCTTGTCGGGACACTTCAGCTGTTTGCAAAAAGCCTGTTCGGAGAAAACACGAAAATCAGGCTGAGACCCCACCATTTTCAGTTCACCGAGCCAAGCGCAGAGGTGGATATCTCCTGTTGGACCTGCGGCGGAAAAGGCTGCAGGGTATGCAAAAATGAAGGCTGGATTGAAATACTCGGTGCGGGTATGGTGCATCCCAAGGTTCTGGACATCTGTGGAATCGACTCTACGGTTTACAGCGGGTTTGCTTTTGGACTCGGCGCTGAAAGGACGACAATGGGCAGGTTCAACATAGATGATCTCAGGCTTTTGTATGAAAATGACGTGCGCTTCCTGAAGCAGTTTTAATCAGGTACAGGCAGAAGAAAGGAGAAATGTAATATGAAATTACCGTTAAAATGGTTGAAGGACTTTGCTGATATAAATGCAACCCCAAAGGAGTACGCCGATGCGATGACAATGTCAGGCTCGAAGGTCGAGGGCGTCGAGGTTCTGGGAGAAGAGATCGGGAAAGTGGTAGTCGGCAGGATTACAGCGATTGAAAAACATCCGGATGCGGATCGTCTTCAAGTGACATTGGTGGATGTTGGAAACGAAACGATCCAGATTGTTACGGGGGCGACCAACATAAAGCTTGGGGATCTGATACCCGTGGCACTGGATGGTTCAAGCCTGCCGGGGGGGAAGAAAATCAAGCGCGGCAAGCTTCGCGGTGTGGAGTCCTGCGGAATGATGTGCTCCATTTCGGAGCTCAACGTGACAAAGGAAGAGTTTCCGAGTGCGGTCGAAGACGGAATATTCCTATTGGAAGGAGATCCTGAGCCAGGGACGGATATCAAGGATTACCTTGGCTTGAATGAAACAGTGGTGGAATTTGAGATCACCTCCAACAGGCCCGATTGTTTCAGTGTTGTCGGACTTGCCAGAGAATCCGCCGCGACCTTTGGTGTACCCTTTAAAAAACCTGAAATAAAAGTCGCGGAAGCCGGAGACCCCATACAGGGATTGGTTTCTGTCGAAATTAAAGCTCCCGGCCTTTGTTCACGCTACTCGGCAAGAATCGTCAAGGATGTCAGGATAGAACCTTCGCCGCGTTGGATGAAGGAGCGCCTTAAGGCAGCCGGGGTCAGACCGATCAACAATATTGTGGATATCACGAACTATGTAATGCTGGAATTTGGACAGCCGATGCATGCCTTCGACCTGCAATACCTCAAGGGGCACAAAATAATAGTCAGAAATGCGGCGCCTGGAGAGAAGATGCAAACGCTCGACAGTCAGGACAGGGAACTGGAAGCCTCCATGCTTGTGATCGCAGATGAGGAAAAGGCTGTTGCAGTCGCAGGCGTCATGGGTGGGGCAAACAGTGAAATCCTGCCGGATACAAAGACCATACTGCTTGAATCGGCTACCTTCAACGGCATCTCTGTCAGATTGACTGCAAAGAAGCTTGGTATGAGGACTGAAGCCTCGGGACGTTTTGAAAAGGGATTGGACCCGGAGAATACGATCGATGCGGTGAACAGAGCGGTTCAGTTGATTGAGCAGCTTGGCGCCGGTACCGTCTGCAAGGGGATCATCGATTGCTACCCTGCGCCTAAAGCCAGAAAGACGATACAGTTCAAACCGGATAGAATCAATGCACTGCTTGGAACAGACATCAGCACCAGCAGGATGAAAGAGATCTTCAGACTGCTTGAAATTGAAGTAAATGATGCCGCCGGTACGGTGACCGCGCCTACTTTCAGGCCGGATCTGGAGTGTGAGGCGGATATCGCAGAGGAAGTCGCAAGATTTTACGGATATAACAATATCAAAGCGACGTTGCTGGAAGGCAGGGCAGCTACTGTGGGCGGAAGAACCTGGAAGCAGAAGATCGGGCAGATCATCCGCAATTCTATGCTCTCCTGCGGCTTGTCTGAAATTTATACCTACTCCTTCACCAGCCCGAAGGTGTTTGACAAGATCAATCTTCCACCTGAAAGTGCACTCAGAAATGCCATCGTGATTGCGAACCCGCTGGGGGAGGATTTCAGTGTAATGAGGACCACTACGCTGCCGGATATGCTTGAAGTGCTGGCTACCAATTACAACAGGAGAGTTGAGGAAGCCAGACTGTTTGAAGTCTCACACATCTATATCCCCAGGCAGATGCCTCTGACCGAACTCCCGGATGAACCCCCTGTTTTGACAATCGGGTTTTTCGGCAATGCTGACTTTTACGAAGTGACTGGCGTCATCAACGAACTGATGACATCATTGGGCATAAAGAAATATGAATATCAGCCTGTTACGGATAATCCATCCTTTCATCCCGGAAGGACTGCCAAACTTTTGATTGGCGGCAGGGAATGCGGTATTGTTGGAGAAGTCCACCCGGCTGTCGCGCAGAAGTTCGGAGCAGCTCAAAGAAATTATGTCGGCATGATCGATATTGAACCATTGATAGCAAATGCAGTGATAAAGCCTGAATATAGGCCGTTGCCAAAGTTCCCGGCTGTCTCAAGGGATATTGCCATGCTGGTGGATGACAGTGTGCTTGTCAGGCAGATTGAACAGTTGATTGCGTCAAAAGCAGGTAAGATCCTTGAAGAAATCAAGCTGTTTGATGTATACAAGGGCAAGCAGGTGCCGGAAGGCAAAAAGAGCGTTGCCTATTCGATTACTTTCAGGGCTTCCGACAGGACGTTGACGGATGAAGAGGTAGGCAAGGCCATGGACGAGATCGTCAAGGCACTGGCGGCAAAATTGGGAGCACAGCTCAGGGAATGATGGGTGACTAAATAATAGAATAGAAACAAACTAACTAACAAACAGACAAACTAGCAAATAGACAGACAAACAGACAAACTAAAACACTCTTTCGAGGCAAACTAAAATACCGGGAAGGAGTGTTTTTTCATGAAAAAATGTCAATCGGGATACTGTTTAAGAAAAATGTCCAATATTTTTGGGTCGAATTGGCTGCCGGAACAGCGTTTAAGTTCCTGAACCGCACATTTTTCGGACATTGCTTCCCGGTAGGACCTCTTGTGTGTCATCGCATCAAAAGAGTCAACGATGGCAAGTATCCGTGAGATCACAGGGATTTCCTCCCCTTTCAACCCTTGCGGATAACCTTTGCCGTCATATCTTTCATGGTGGGCCAGAATTGCATCGGCTATATGAGACAGATCGGGCGAAGCCTTGGCTATGCGGTATCCTATTTCGGAATGCTGCTTCATGATCTCCCACTCCTTGTTGTTAAGACGTCCCGGCTTCAATAAAATTTCATCAGAAATCGCTACCTTTCCAATATCATGAAGTATGCCCAGAAGTGCCAGCTGATCAAGTTCGTCATTTTTCAGACCCATGCTTCGTCCAATGCCAAGACACAATTCCGACAAGCGCTGAGCATGTTCTTCCGTATCAAAATCTTTCTCTGCCAAAGCCTGCTTTAAGGAATTAATGATCGAACTGTGGGTACTCCGGTCAACCAGCAACTTATTTCTATACATTTTTTCTTCCGCATTCTTTAACAACTGCGACGAATTCTGCAATTGGGAGATCCTTGTGGCTGTGCCAACTGATATGCTCGGTTTTATAATACTCATGTCATATTTATTGCAGGCGTTTTCTATATTTGCCAATACATAATTCAAAATATCTTCATCTGAATCATTCAAAATAATTGCAAATTCATCACCGCCGTATCTTGCAACAACATCTTCCCCTCTGCATGCATTCCTCAGGATTTCAGCCACTACCTTCAGAAGCCTGTCACCTTCCTCGTGCCCAAATACATCATTTGCTATTTTTAATCCGTTTACGTCGCCCATTAATATGGATAAAGGATGATCTGACGATAAGCGTTTCTTCAGCTCTTTTTCAAAATATGCCCTGTTATACAACCCGGTGAGCTTGTCATGATAGCTGAGGTAATTGATTTCTTCCTCGTGCATCTTCCTTTCACTGATATCCTTTACGATTCCTGTCATTCGGGCAGGCTTGCCATCCGGACTGTATTCAACGATTTTCCCGTGTATCAGAAACCATTTCAATTTTCCATCTCTGGTAAGGAACCTGTCTTCCCTGTCATAGTACTCCAGCTCGCCTTCAGAATTGTATTGCACGGTTTCCAGGACATTTGGCAAATCATCCGGGTGAATTGTCTGAGTAATGACATTAAAGTCCACTTTAGTTTCACTGGGATCGTACCCGAGCATTTTATACCACTGGTTGCTGTAGAACGTTTCTCCTGTTGCAATATTCCAATCCCAGAAACCCTCACTCGAGCCCTCCAGAGCCAAATCCAGGCGCTCTTTTTTAAATTCCAGATCATGGTATGACTTTTCAAGCTCTTTGTTCATATTCTCCAGAGTTATATTTCTTTTATGAATTTTTGAAAGAATTGTAAAAGAAGCTGTAAATAAAAGAACCAGGAACAGGGTGGACAGTATTAGCAGGCAGACATAGCCCTTAATCAGATACAAAAGTATCAACATTCCTATCATGAGTACGGAAACTGAAATACATAATACCGTTAAATACTTCATCTTTATACCCATATCAGGCCTCGGACAGTCAATTGGACAACCCGCCGGTTCATATCCTGACTGCATTATTTATTTATTTTTTACTATACATTGTATTTCTACATGTAATCTTAAAATCCTTTTTTTATACGAACATATAGCGACATCTTCTTACAAAAAAACGATGACAGGTCTTAACCCGTCATCGTTTTTTTGATTGTGCATATCTTTCTTACTTCATTTGACTTTCAGCCTGTGCGATCATCTTCTTGACCATCTGTCCGCCTATCGGTCCGCCTTCGCGTCCGTTCTGGGCAGCGGTTACATCGCCCTTGTAATGATCGTTGTTTTCCTTTGTAAACTGCTCATATCCGATTTCTTTGGCACATTCCATTTTGAATCTGTTCAAAGCCTCTCTTTTTTCAGCTACCAGAGGAGTTTTCGGTCTCGACATTCCATATCACCTTCTTCAAAATTTATTTTAACCTGCTACTATTTTGGACTCTTTTTTTTGTTTATACTCTGTTAAATAATACAACAGTTTGATATAATTTCTGATATTGACGGGCATTGTGTAATATTTTATGCAGCCCGTACCAATAATATCTGAAGCTGAAATGAAACAAATTATACAGGAGGCAGGATAAAATGCAAAAGCTTGGTTTTGATTACTCAAATGCATTATCTTTCGTGAAGGAAACCGAAATATCTTATTTATCGGAATTCATAAAATCCGCACATGAAATGCTGCACAAAAAAACAGGTGCGGGAAAGGACTTCCTGGGATGGGTCGATTTGCCCACGTCATATGATAAGGTTGAATTCGCCAGAATAAAGGCTGCTGCGGAGAAAATAAAAGCTGACTCGGATGCTCTTGTCGTAATAGGGATCGGTGGATCTTATCTTGGCGCAAGGGCAGCTATTGAAGCGCTCTCACACTCATTTTACAATTTGTTGCCGAAATCCGGCAGAGGAACTCCGGAAATTTATTTTGTAGGCAACAGTATCAGTTCCACTTACCTGATCGAGCTTTTCGAACTGTTAAAGGATAAGGATATTTCTGTAAACATCATTTCAAAATCCGGTACGACTACCGAACCGGCTCTTGCTTTCAGAGTGTTCAGAGAATATATGGAGAAGAAATACGGGAAGGCTGGCGCTTCAAAGAGGATTTATGCCACGACCGACAAGGCCAGGGGTGCCCTTAAGAAACTTGCCGATGAAGAAAAGTATGAGAGCTTCATTATACCCGATGACGTTGGCGGAAGATTTTCAGTACTTACACCTGTCGGCCTTTTACCCATAGCAGTCGCCGGCATTGATATTGACGCAATGATGAAGGGCGCGGCTGATGCATGCGAGCTCTACAATAACGCTGATACAGCATCAAATGAGTGCTACGGTTATGCGGCAGTCAGAAATGCTCTTTACAGAAAAGGTAAAACGACGGAGATCATGGTAAACTATGAACCCTCCCTGCATTTTATGACAGAGTGGTGGAAACAGCTCTACGGTGAAAGTGAAGGCAAGGACCAGAAGGGTATTTTCCCGGCAGGCGTCGATTTTACGACGGATCTGCACTCGATGGGTCAGTATGTTCAGGATGGCCTGCGTAACATCTTTGAGACGGTGCTGTGTGTTGAGACGCCAAAGAAGAACAGTACCATCAAAGAGGACAAGGACAACATTGACGGACTGAACTTCCTTTCAGGCAAGGATATCGACTTTGTGAACAAGAAGGCGATGCAGGGTACCATACTGGCTCATACTGATGGCGGAGTGCCGAATCTAATCATCAACATCCCGAAAATGGACAGTTACTGGTTCGGCAATATGGTATACTTTTTTGAAAAAGCCTGCGGCATCAGCGGATACCTGTTGGGTGTCAATCCATTCGACCAGCCGGGCGTCGAAGCATACAAAAAGAATATGTTTGCACTGCTTGGAAAACCGGGCTATGAAGCGGAAAAGGAAAAACTGGAAAAGAGATTGAAATAATCAGACTGATTAAACTGGCCACAGGGGATGCCGCTAGCACGATATGAAAGATACCGGCAGAACTCGCGATGCCGGCAGTACAGCGGATACAAGCGGCACAGCGGATGCAAGCAGTACAGCGGATACAAGCAGTACAGCGGATACAAGCGGTATACGAGATACAAGCGGTATACGAGATACAAGCGGTATACAAGATACAAGCGGTATACGAGATACAAGCAGTATACAAGATACAAGCAGTACAGGAGATACGGGCAATACACGAGATACGGGCAATACGCGAGGTACAGGCAGTACACGAGATACGGGCAGTACAAGGAATACCGCAGCAGAGATACAATTACTTAACAAAAAAGGCGATGCTGACAAGGTTATGATTTCCAATGCAGCTCCGCCTTTTTTGTTGTGTTGGATCTGTTATACACGTTCTCTGCCGGTGTACCTGAACCAGTCAAAATCCGCATGGCTTGAACTTGCCAGACCCTGGCTGCTTGCATACATGCCGATATATGCTCCGACAAACCCTCCGGCTACATCCGTACTCAGGATCCTTCCGTCTATATTGCCGGCAAGCAGAAGTTCGGCAGATTCCGTTTGCCCGTAATGAAAGTTGTATTCCTGACCTGTCGCGGACACCTTCAAATAGAGGGGGAACGCTTCAAATAATTTACTTGCGATCAAGATCTCCCGCTCTGCCTCCCGCTTTACCAGCCGTACTTCTTTTTGCCCGTTGACCAGGGTATATTCAAAACGGAATTGATAATTATCATTTTGGAGCAGAACAAGCCCGGCTGTTTCAGATTCGTTGCCCGGGATAAATTCCAGGACCGTGGATACGGAGAAATCAACATGCTGCTGGCGTCTTCCCACAAAGCTCGGATTTGCTTTTTGTGAGATGGTTTGCGGTCTCAGTTCCAGCCGGAGACGGCTGTTCTCCAATCGATAGAAATTTTCTCTGGGAGTCCTCAGAAGATTCCAGAACATCCCGAGCACCGGTTTGTCAAAATGATCAAAAACCTCTGCGGCTTGTGTTTCATAACCTTCCTTGGATTGTACCCCACATGCGTTGTCTTGACCGGGCAGATCCGGTAGAGGATAAAACGGTTCTATCCGGCCGGTACCCGGACTTACGATTGGCCATCCATCCTCCCACACGACTGGGGCCAGGAAAGTTTCCCGGCCCAGATTCCTGAAATAGCCGCCATAAGGCCTGGAGGCAAGTGCGACCATCCACCATTCCCCGTTTTGGGTTTCTACCAGATCGGCATGACCGACATTCACGATGGGATAGGATCTTCCCAGATGTCTGTGTGTCAGAATCGGATTTGTCGGATTGCCCTCATAAGGTCCAGTTAATGAACTGCTGCGGGCTATCGTGA
The DNA here is from genome assembly GCA_023399355.1 of Bacillota bacterium. Taxonomy (GTDB): domain Bacteria; phylum Bacillota; class Clostridia; order Acetivibrionales; family DTU013; genus UBA1305. The sequence continues at coordinate 13,947 of JAEWQC010000057.1, forward strand.
CCGAGTGGTGATAATCCGTGCCTCCTTCGGCAATCATCAGGTAATAGTACCCGTTGATCTTGTACAAATGGGGACCTTCCGGCCAGATGGCATGTTTCATGGCACCCCGCCAAAGACCGTGCTTCGCCCCCGATAATTGCATCGTTTTAAGGTCCAGCTCCTGAAGCCAGATTTCATTATCTCCGTAATACTCTGCTCCAACGGGTACGGAATGGGTCCCTGTATAGTAGACCCTTCCATCATCATCGAAGAACAGCGAAGGATCAATGCCGGGAGCGTCCTTCAGAATATAAGGTTCTGACCATGGTCCTGCCGGGTCTTTTGCCGTAATGATGAAATTTTCGATTGAGCCGACATTGGTTGTGATGATATAGAAGGTACCTTCATGGAATCGGATGGTCGGAGCATAAATTCCATGACTATGCTCCTGTCCGTCCAGATCAAGCTGGGATGGCCTGTCCAGAGCGTGCGCGATCTGCTTCCAGTGAACCAGGTCGAGACTGTGGAATACCGGAATTCCCGGGAAATAGGCGAAGGAGGAACTGACAAGGTAATAGTCCTCACCAACGCGGCAAATGGATGGATCCGGGTAAAAACCAGGCAGAATGGGATTGCTGAATGTTTTGGTTTCTTTTGCGTTTTGTGACATGCGACACCTCTTTTGCTAATGATTTGTAATACTCGCTTACAGAATGCTGAAACCCTTTAAAATAAAGGTTTTACACCCTGAATTTATTATAATTTATGAGCGGGGGGAAAACGGTTATGATATCTTGCAGATCAGTATCTCCGGCCGGGAAAACAGCCGCAGCGGCACCACAACATTTCCAAGTCCTCTGTTTATATACATCTTAATTCCATTTACCTTGTGACAACCTCTCTTGATACCCATCCTGCACAACTGATCCTTTCGCAGCAGAAAGAACTCAAGATTGAAGGGCATCCATATCTGGCCGCCGTGGAAATGTCCGCAGAACATATAATCGACACTATTTCCCGGAATATGCAGTGCCAGATCCGGATTGTGCGTGATTGAAATTTTGGGGATACCAGGCAAACAGCCGGACAAAGCCTTTTTTATGTCCGGCTGGCCCTCGCGAAGGTCGTCAATGCCGATGATATTATATTTTTTACCCTGCTTTTCTATTACAATACTACTGTTTCTCAATACTTCGACGTGCTGTGCTTCGATATCCGAAATAAACCTTCCGATGTCGGGCTCTTTCCTGCCCAAGGATCGCAGATCGTGGTTTCCAAGGCAGAGGACCGTTCTGTATCCCTTGCTGAAAGTGTCAAGGTATTTGAGAAAGTACGGTATATGTATCGGATTGTCAATATAGTCACCCGAGATGAGAAGGATATCCGGGTTTTCGGCGAGGATCGTTTTTCTTATTCTGCCTGCTGACACTCTTGTCAAATAAACATGCAAATCAGTAAGGTGCATGATTTTAAGGCCTGTTTCACTTTTGGAGAAATCAACCCTTTCAACCTTGACCCACGCAGCTTCCATGTACATGTAAATCAGCACGGCAACAGCCAATGCAAGAAATATGTAAAAAATCATCTGAGCATTCTCCTGTCATCCCTACATACTTAATATAACAATTACCGGCCGTCACAGCAACCCTATTTCTAATTATATCAGGCCGTCAAACAGCCATTCTTGTCATTTGACTGTTTTTCACAGCTGGAATATGATAAAATCAAATTGGCACAATGCTTGGAAGGTTGGAGATATTTATGAAAGCTGAAATGAATGACAGGTGCGAAGAGTGTAAAACAAATCCGGAAAACATCAGCAGGGTCAGGACTTGCATGATTTGTGATGCGGATGCGCTGAGACTTTCCGAAGTCTTCAAGCTGTTGGGTGATCAGACCAGGATAAAAATCATTTTCGCACTTTCCTGCTGCGACCTGTGTGTATGCGATATTGCAGAAACGATAGGAATGACGCAATCCGCCGTCTCACACCAACTGAGGCTCATGAGGAACATGAAGCTTGTCAAGTACCGCAAGGAAGGAAAGTCCGTCTATTACTCCCTCGATGATGACCACATCCTGCAGCTTTTCAACCAGGGTATGGAGCATGTGAAGCATTTGTAAACGGGTGCTTGCCTTTTTGTTGAAAGAAAGTGACGATGATAGGGCTCCTTTTAATTATATAAGTGATTTTATTTTTGTAAATACAGAAATCAACAAAGCAGATATCATATTAATTCCGGGAGGCAGTCATCCCAAATTAGCTGAAAAAGCAGCCGAATTATTCATTAAGGGATTTGCACGCTATGCGTTCGATCTTCGAGTCAATATCAACGATTCGTTCTTATATTGAAGTTATCTGATTGAAAATATATAATTGTAATATATGGTAAGGGGGTATGGAATATGAGACGGAAAAGAGGATTCTTATGCATTGCCCTCATTTTAGGCATAGGTATTATTCTATTTGGAGTGGTACGTTACTTTCAGCTTGATATCCAAATTCACAATTACTCATTCAAGGGAGAAAACGAACAGTGGGCAGCCACTTATGAGGTACATAGCAAGGGCTTTTACTTTACGGTAAATAATAAATTAAAGTATAACGGTAAGTCCGAGAAAACCTTCAAATTGACTTATATAGGTGATTTGGCAAAATTGTCTGCCGCTAAAAAAGTTGAATACAAAGTGAGCACCGGTGAAGGCGGCACACGTGAATTTGCAAGTACACCGGGCAGAAATATTGCAGTAGGCAGTTCAAAAAGCAATAGCAATTTAATTATTCCAGACGATGATATTGAACTAATTGCAACGATTAAAGGAAGTAGCCCTGAGACTATTGTATTGCATAAAGCGAAATAATTTAAAAAGCACTACAGGGGCTTTTGCACCAATTGATGCCGGTTCTACTCTATGGAGATCTCGAATACCTACTACTAGCAACTCACGAGGATATGAGATAGAAAAGATGCCAGTAAGTGGTAGTACTTGGTTACATTTGCAAAGACAACCTGGTAATGATACTGCTCCAGATTCTCCGTAAAAAATCGATACTTTCCACTAAAAAACATAATTATTTTGAAAGAGGTATAAAAGTATGATAAATTGCACTAAAAAGAAGATATATAAGATCTTGATGATTTCAATAGTTATTGTGATTTCAGCAACACTACTTCTTGCTTCAGGTGTATTGGCTAATACACAGACCACCGGTCCGATAGCGTAGAAAAAGTAGTTGACAAATATATTGACAACATGAAACATCAGAATTTTGAGGCTGTTCAACATATGATAAATTCAAATAATATAGGGTATGATGCAAAAATTTACAATTATAAGTTTTTGAACAAATTCTCTAATGGAATACCTGAGCAATCTGATTCTACACCAAATGATAAAATTAAGGGGCAGTATGGATTTTTTAAAGAAAAATTTGGGGAAAACGCTTGGGAAAATGTTACATACAAAATAGTAAAAGCAAATTGTCCATCAAAGAAAGAGGAATATATTAACACAGAAACAAACCAAATACTAAGTGAAAAGGAAGCAAATACAGTCATTGATAAATTCTGGAGGAATTTTGCAGAAGAAAAAGGAGTTGACTATAAGGAGTTTCTATCACCAAAAGATTATTGTGGTGAATTGGATAAGGAAGAAAATATGAATATCCTTACAGCTATGGAGCTTGGTTATAAACCTCCAGTTAGTGTGAATCGAATTGAAAAAACTATTTATTCTGTGTGCTTGTTTATTTATTACAGGAACATTATTCTCATGTAGTAACGTTCGAAATACGGTTGAACCCAAGACAATTACTGAAAATAATATAATTAGTTCATCAGATAATGACATAGATACCAATGAAAGTTTACTGTTACGCATCAATAATCTAGAAAAAGAAATAAATTCACTTAAGGAAGAATTAAAAAATACAACACTTTCCACAAATAATCATGATATTTTGCTTAATGCTTTTGATAATATTAATGGAGATAATATTCTTTTAAGCATTGATAGTGAAAAGGACTATTTAAACGCGGTCCATGTAAAAGTGCCTAAAGGAGATAACTTATCCTACAAATTCTATTTATTAGCAGGTACTGAGGTTGATGGTGTTCCGATTCTAGATAGTTTGATAAAGCCACAGATTGATACAAGTGATAATCCTGAAAAGATAGATATCGATCAAAATAAGTATCAGTTATATAAGTTGATGACATCAAAGCTAAAGTATGATGAGAATTCGGCATTTCTCATAATAATCACAGATAACATAGGAAATGAATATACTCAATTTATACACTCAGCACAATTTATGGGTGATAAATGAATTACCTGGCGAGCTGATAGATGTCAAGTCAATTGAGACGGTCTTATCCGAAAGCTCTGTTAGATCCTGAGTTCACCTGAACTTGATTTCCGAAAGCCTCTGTGTTACAATATTGTAGCGGCATGCGGATATGGCGGAATTGGCAGACGCGCTGGATTTAGGTTCTAAATTATATGTTCACAATATGCAAACAAATGGCCCTTAAATGGGCTATAATTATATTATTCATTTCAGATTATTTGTTCACAATACGAGAACTTATGGTGACAAAATTAGATATTTTGTAGCAGAATTCGTAGCAACTATTTCATTAGCTTATCAAGTTTGTTGGCTGCTTCCCGATCCATTTCTTTCAATACATGCTGATAAATATCCCTGGTTGTAGATACATTGGAGTGTCCAAGTCGTTCAGATGCGACCTTATCAGATATTCCTTCTTTCAGCATAAAAGTGGCAGCAAAATGACGTAGATCGTGGAAACGAGTAGGAGGGAGGTTATGTCTCTCAAGCAATAACTTAAAATGTCCTGAATAAGTGTTTGGGTTAAACTCATTTATCACAAATATCGAATCAGTATTGGCTTTGTGCCATCTTTTTAGAGCATCAATGGTCTTTTTATTAACTGATATATCTCTTATACTTTTCTTGTTCTTAGGCGCTTTTTCGATGATTCCATGCTCTTTGGAACGGACTTTAGTTTGTCGGATATATATGATCATTTCCTTGATATCTATATTTTCCCATTTTAAGCCCAACACCTCTCCACGCCGGAGTCCAAGACAGCCAGCAAGTATAATACATACTTCATCAATAGTTCCCTTGACCTTGCCCATAAGATCTTGAAATTGGATATCTGTATAAACAGTACCTTCATATCTTTCATGCACAGGTTTGTTTTCACAATAATCAGCAGGGTTGTCTCGCCTTAACTTATTGCTTACTGCATACCTAAGAGCTTTATGTATAATTGCATGTATTTGAAGAATCGTGTTCTGGCTATAAAATATTTCTTCTTCGCCTTTTTTATAAGTAGATTCATATAGCTTTTGATAAAATTTGTCGAGATCCATTGGCTTGAGTTTAGAAAGCTTTATATGACCTATGTTCGGTATAATATGCTTTTTAATATAAATATTGTACCCATCCCTAGTTGTGTCCGAGATTTTCTTTTTTGTATTTATCCACTGTTGAATAAATGCTCCAAAGGTCACTTTGTTTGGGTTATTGATATCACTTTCCTCGTAATCTTCTATCCAGTCCAGAATTCTGCGCTCAAGTTGCTTGTTTGTTTCATAAGGTTCTGCCGTTATCCATTTTTGGGCGTACTGGCCTGTAGCATCTTTATAGGAAATTATTCCTACTGATTTTTTACCACGTTGGGTTATTCTCCATTCCATATAACCCTCATTTCTTGTACTTCCAGTACATTACGCTAACGTCCTTAAACATTTTATCTTTCTCGGACTGTTCTACTAGATCATCTGAGAAGTACTCTCTAAGTAGGCCGCTTATCTGATGATACATAGAAACTCTTTGGTGTGTAATCTTTCCATTTGGATCATCAGATATTCCAAGCAAATAGTCAGCAGAAATTCCAAGATACTCGGATATTTTTATTATTGTAGGAAGATCTGGCTTTCTTGTACCTTTTTCATATTGACAAAATGTAGATCGTCCTATCTTTAAGGCATTTGCTATGTCCTCTTGGGTCAATCCCTTATTTGTTCTTACTAATTTTACTCTTTCAGCAAAGAAACTATCCATAATTCACGCTCCTAACACGAAACATTATACATTAAAGTTTTCACAATGTAAACAAAAAATATACACGCAACGTGAACTTTTTAGCTTGACAATATAATCAAATAAGTTTAAACTATGATTGTGTTCACGAAACGAGAACAACTGAAAGGAGCTAAATATGAAAAACAAGAAAGAGAAGCCTTACTTTTACAAAACGCTTAAAGTTTTGGCGGCTGAAAATGATCTTACTGATGCGGACATTGCAAAAATAGCTGGTATGGCTTATAGCACTTATTCTGATAAGAAACGTGGCAAAATTCGTTGGTTCGATGATGAAATGCTTCGAATCTGTAAGCACTTCAACAAATCAATTTACGGCCTGTTCTGGCCGGCAGAATCACAACCCAAATCAGCATAATATGGTATTTTTATGCCCGTATGTTCACAAAATGTGAACAAAATAGATATATGTTTTGGAGGAAAACGTTTGTGATAAACCTTATTATTGATCCTGAATTTCAAAAATTGATACCTCCGCTGGCTCCGGATGAATTCAATCAGCTTGAGGAAAATATCAAAGCCGATGGATGCCTCCATGACATCATTGTTTGGGATGGAATAATCATAGACGGGCACAACCGCTATGAGATTTG
>JAEWQC010000140.1 GCA_023399355.1 Bacillota bacterium
CATATACACCAGGGATAAATCGGAATGGATAATATCTGACGGACGCCATCCGGCTCTGATCGATGAAGATACTTTTGAAAAAGCCCAGCAGATCCTGTCAGGAAAATACCATGTCCCCTATCAGATCGCCAACGGTATGGCGAATCCCCTTGCCGGCCTGCTGGTCTGCAAACAGTGCGGTCACAAAATGAAACGTCGGCCATACTCTCACGGCGGAGCTCATGTTATATGTGAATACTGCGACAATAAGAGTTCCAGGTTTGATCATGTAGAAAACCAAGTTTTGAATATCCTGGCTGATATGATCGCGCATCCTGAAGCTGTTGACGTGAAAAAAGACGATGGCACTCTCGTTGCATATCAGAAGAACCTTGAGCAGCTCGTCAAAGAACTTGATGGTTTGAATAAGCAGAAAATAAAAATATATGATCTGTTCGAAAGAGACGAGTATTCGATGGATGTGTTCCTGGAGAGATCCCGGAATATCTCTCAAAGGATCGATGAGACGCTTGAGAGCATTGAACAGACAAAGGCCGGGATCAGAAAAGAAAGCGACCGGCTGAATGCCACGAATGTCCTGTTCCCTGCTATTGAGAAGGTCCTTTCCGTATATAACACCATTGATGATGTGGTTGAAAAGAACGATCTATTGAAGAGTGTCATAGAAAAAGTGGAGTACTATAAGACCAAAGACCAAAAAGATGATGATTTTTTCATTCGAGTGCAGCCCAGAACCATCAAAGCATAGCTAGGGTTATAATGTCCAATTCTATTTTATTGTCCATTTGATTCTTCTGGGTCATACTGTTTTGTGAAAAAATCCAAAATTGTAGTGACCAAACCGACCATGGAATCAGTACTGCTCATCTCCAAATTTCGAAACCATGCATCTCCTTCCTCATGTTGCTGATAAGCCACGCCATTTATTTTGTAACCCTTATTGGAGCTTTCCTTTGTGTATGCCATAATTCGAGGAGTCAATAAAGCTTGACTCTCGAACTTCACCTCTTCTCCCGTGAAGCCTTGGTCCTCCGCCCATTTGCGTAAAGCTGGGAAATAGGCGCCTATACTTGAAATTGCACAGCCCTGGCATCCTCCAGCAGTATCATAGTATGTAATCTTTTCATTTGAATCATCAGGGTTTTCCAGAGAGATGACCATAGAGGCATCCGCACCAACATCCGCTCTCACAGGACGCCATCCAATCGGCCCAAGCAGCATTATCCCATACTCTCCATCTCCCCCCGTATTAACCCAGTAAACAGCCAGATGGTCCACTTGATCGTCAGGAATAGTATAGGTTACACCAGGCAAAGGCTCGGAAGGGAAAGCTGCAGGTTCGGTTGTGTCGGATATGCCATATGTTGCAGCAACACCGAATAAAGGAAGCTTAATGTCACGATCACTCTCTTTATTATGGAAATTTACTGTTCCATGCTCAATTAATTTAACACTCTCCGGTTCAATCTTCTTATCGTCCTTTTTGCTATCACTCCGGCTGCCGGAAATGTTTGTAGAGGATTCGGCGGATATTTCGTTTTTTTGGGGAATTGATTTATTATTGCCATCACATGATACTAATAGTATGGCCGTCAATAAACAAATAATAATCGGTATCCTTTTGTTCATAAGCTCTCCATGCAGTAAAATCAGATGTTTTGTTTATTGACGTAAATTTAAATAATCGGTTCCACAAATAAGACAATTTACCATCAGGGTAATGATAAGGAAGTAAATCAGGGATGTAAATTATCCCATTTTATATAACTACTAGTTCAATTTTCCTATAAATTTGATCCATGCACCTGATAAAAATAGGACCATGGTTTATCATAATAGGCCTTACGGTCTATTAAAGCAATTATGGTAAAGTGATAATATTATAGATAGATTACAGTAATGTAAAATATTTCTATGGCGGGTTATGTAAAATGGAAATAATAATTTCAGTTGCATTCATTTTTTTATTATCAATTGTGTTTCTATTAATATATAATTCCTTCAGCATAAAAAGCATGCAAAAGGACCTGTCCAATATGGATCTGCAGCAAAACAAACTGAATTTCAGGCTTTTCATTGTTGAAAAGAAAATGAACAATAATAAGCCCTAGACTATTAAGCAGCTTTCTGTATATAATACCTTTATAAAGTGGTTGAAAGTACAATTTATTGAAGAGTGTCATAGAAAAAGTGAAGTATTTTAAGACCAAAGACCAAAAAGATGATAATTTCTTCATTCGAGTGAAACCCAGAGCCCTTGAAAAATAAGCCTTTGAAGGTGTGTACACCATGCGGAGGGCAACGAAATTACGCTTATTGATGTAATCGGGAACGAGGCAGAGTCGGTTATTGATGAAGTCGAGCTGAAAATGCAGGTAAAGCGGCTTTATAATAAGATGAAGGCCGTACTCAAAAAGCGTGAAAAGACTGTTCTTGAATTAAGATATGGCCTCTTGAACGGTACCAGCAAAACTCAGCGTGAAATAGCCGGTATGCTGGGCATATCGCGATCTTATGTATCACGGATAGAAAAGAAGGCCATCAAAAAATTGAGCAAGGAATTAAAGCCTGACAGCTGCCATTAGACCGGCAGCTTTTTTACAGCTTTCTTGTCGGCTTTCCATTAACATTCCATCAACATCCCATTGACTATTCTCATAATCCCTTATCCTTCATCTCTCTGGCGATCTCTGAAAATATAGGTGCTGCTGCCTTTCCTCCATATTGACCATTTTCGATAAAAACCGTAATGGAGTATTTGGGCTGTGCTGTCGGGAAATAACCTGCGAACCAGGCATGGACGACACCGCTGGTGCCGGTCTCGGCACTGCCGGTCTTTCCGCCTGCCCCTCCATAATATTCCATTCCGGCTGCGGTACCGGTACCATAGGAAGTCACTGCCTCCATCAGGCTTTTTATTTTATCGGCGGTCTCCCTCGAAATGATGCGATGCCCCTCTTTCACCCGGATCTCCTTAACGATCCGTCCATCCTCATCCGTAAGCGAATCCACTATATTGACTTTGTTTTTAATCCCTCCGTTCGCTACAGTGGCTACAACATCTGCAACCTGAACGGGTGTTGCAAGCAATACTCCCTGACCGATAGCCAGGTTCGCAATGTCAGCCTGGCTAAAATACCCTGTTAACGGCGGAAGACTGCCCTTGGCTTCACTTACGCCCTGGTCGGAGATGCCGGTACACTCAGCGAGGCCGAATTGCCGGGCCATGCTGATGAGATTCTTATAGCCGATTTTTTGACACAAATCAATAAAGTAGGAATTACAGGATTTTGCAAAAGCCTGTTCCAGATCAACCTCTCCATGCCCTCCTGAAAGGTATGACGAGCATTTGAACAATAGACCGTTTATATTAACGGCACCCATACAAAAATCGCTTTCAGGAATGATATCGGTGTACTCATACATTGCGGCGACATCAATGATCTTAAAGACAGAGCCCAGATTATAGGCTGCCGTGGCTTTATTGAACAATTCTTTCCCGCTGCTGCCCAGGTAGTTTTCAACCGCCCCCGGATCAAAATCAGGCTTGCTGGCCATGGCAAGGATGTCCCCTGTTGCTACATCTTCAATAACGACGGCACCGGAAACACTGTTTTTGTCCATAACCTCTTCAACTATTTTTTGAATATGGTAATCCAATGTCAGCCGAACATTCAACTTCTTATCCGGTCCGGAAGTTTTCATTCTGTATCCAAGTCCTTTGATCGGATTTTTTGCAGCATCCGTTACTGCTCCTATTTCAAAAGTCGAGCTGTCTCTGAGTTCATTTTCATAAGCCTTCTCCAGCCCGGCCTGCCCAACCTTGTCCTTCCCGCTCAGATAGCCCAGCACGTGCTTTGCAAGAGTTCCGTCGTCATAACGGTTCAATGAATGCAGTACCGTGACCCAGTCTGTCTTCATGTCTATAATTGCATCGCCGGCTGCTTTGTCAGCCGCCAGGACAACAGGGCCGCTTTTTGAGCCAAGGCTGTCAAGCGTGTCCGGTTCCAGGCCGAGTACTGTGCTAACCTTCTCCCGTTCACTTTCGGACTTCGGGAGATATGCCGGTTTTATCAATGCGGAGTATTTCTGGCTGCGGTTTGTAAATGAAATCCCGTTCCTGTCAAGGATATTCCCCCGTAATGTCTCCACACTGTCATTTGAAAGCCGCTGCTTAAAAGCGGACTCTGCAAGGGTATCGGTTGAAAAGAACTGAATATATGCAATTCTAAGCATTAATCCAATAAATAATGAAAATAGAATCCCGATTAAAATATGTGCTCTTCTGGCAGACAAAATAAAACCCCTTCCCACATTTGAATCAGTTACATTCTTGCCGTGGAAAGGGATATATATACTATATGCCGGGTTTGATACCTACTTTAAAACAAAACCTCTTATATATTTATGACTGTCTTTATATGGAGGATATTTCATAGCGATATCGAAAACAAAACCCTTTTTCAAAACAGATTTTCTATACGTAAAAGTATCAAAACTATATTTCCCGTGATAGGATCCGATACCGCTGTTGCCCTTCCCACCAAAAGGAAGATGGTGGTTCATCGTATGGCTGATCGTATCATTGACACATCCTCCGCCAAAAGATACCCCTGAACACTGTTTACCCCTTGCGTCTGAGCATTGCATACGGTTCTACAGGGATGTCCACCGGCATATATACGGTCATTTGCGGATGAGGGGCCACCTCTATATCCTCTCCATCGGCGTTCTTCATGGAATGGACTTTCTGAAGATGGTACGGTCCGTGCGGACTTGCCACTTCCAGCTCTTCTCCGACTGCAAACCGGTTTCTCTGTTCAATGGTGGCAATTCCGGCAGCCGCATCATAGGACCGTACAAGTCCGACAAAGTCGTATTCCCTGATATAGGAACCGGATTCGTAGATTTGCTCTTTCCCGGTAGGTTGGCCGAGATAAAATCCCGTGGTATATTCTCTGTGGCTTGCCTTGGACATTTCCTCCAGCCAGCTGCTGTCATTGCTGTAGCCGGCAGGGTCCGCCTCATATGCGTCCAGCGCCTCCCTGTATGCTTTGATAACCGTTGCCACATAATAGGAGCTCTTCATCCTGCCTTCAATTTTCAGGCTCGTGATTCCGCTTTTTATGATCTCCGGAATATGTCCGATCAGGCAAAGATCCTTGGAGTTGAAAATATAGGTGCCTCGCTCGTTTTCAAATACCGGCAGGTATTCCCCCGGCCTCTTTTCCTCCATCAGGTAATATTTCCACCGGCAGGGATGTGCACAAAGGCCGAGGTTTGAATCACGGTCCGCCATATAGTTGCTGAGGAGGCATCTGCCGGAATAGGAAATACACATGGAACCATGGACAAACATCTCAAGTTCAAGGTCCTCAGGTACGTTTTCCCTTATTTCATTAACCTCATTCAACGATAACTCCCTGGCAAGAATGACTCTCTTTACACCCATCCTATGCCAGAATGAAGCACTTCTCCAGTTGGTGTTGTTAGCTTGCGTACTAAGGTGCAGTTCCATTTGCGGCGCTTCCTGCCGGATCAGATCAAAAACACCCGGATCTGAAAAAATAATTGCATCAATGCCAGAATCCCTGACCTGGCGAATATATTCAGGCATATCCTTAAAATCTTCATTGTGGGGGATGATGTTCATGGTCAGATAAACTCTCCTGCCCATGGAGTGGGCAAAAGCAATCCCCTCCGTTAGTTCATCCGGACCGAAATTGCCTGCGGAAGCTCTGAGGCCGAATTCTTCGCCACCCAGATAAACCGCATCTGCGCCGTATACAATCGCCATCTTCAGCTTTTCCAGATTGCCGGCAGGTGCCAGCAGTTCCACTTTAGGCTTGCCGGGATTTATTCCCTTCATTTGCGTACCCCATTTCGACTATTTTCTACAACTCAGGCTTTCCATGTCTTTTCTACCGTTCACGCTTCGCAGTATCTTGTTTACAGCTCAAGTTTCCCAGGTCTGTTTTTTAGTTCAGGTCTGTTTTTCAGTTCAAGCCTGTTTTTCAGTTCAAGCCTGCCATATCTACGTTTACAGCCGTTTGTATGATAAAGCCACCCCATCGCCGACGGACAATATGCTGGTGTCCAGGGAAGGATCTTCGCACAGGATTTCCAGATAACTTCGCATCCTGTTCACAATAGTCCTCTTTCTTCTTACAATCAACTTTTCATCGGCAATCATCCCTTTGTAAAGCACATTGTCCGATACCAGCAGGCCGCCTTTTTTAAGCATTCTAAGGCAGTCAGGCAAGAATTCCGGATACTGTCCTTTCGCCGCGTCCAGAAAAACCATGTCGTATTGCTTGTCAAGGCAACGCAATACTTCCTCTGCATCTCCTGCGATGATACCGATAGTATTCTCAAGACCTGCCCTTTTAATGTTCTCACGGGCTTTCAGGATCATATCCTCCTGTCTTTCTATCGTATCAATACGGCCTCCCCCTGCAAGCGTACCTGCAAGCAGAATGGCAGAATAGCCTATAGCCGTTCCTATTTCCAGTATTCGTACAGGTTTGACAAGTCGTCCAAGAACAACAAGAAGTCGTGCGACCTCTGGTGTGACAATAGGCACATGGTTCTCAGCCGCATAAGCTTCCAGCTCTTTCAGCAGCCCCTCGCTTTTTCTTAAAGTGCTGCGTATGTATTCGTTTGTTGGATTAAAATCTGCCATCCAAATTTCCTTCCTTTTGCGAACGAGAGTCTCCGGTTTTATCCGCAAACAGTCCGAAAAACAAAGAAGCTGCTCGCAGGAGCAGCCCTCACTATTGTTATGTCAGAAAGGGAACCTCTCTGTTCAGAGAGCAATTCCCCACCTTTTATTTAAGGCTATATTTCGAGTGTCCCCTTTTATTTCAGGCTATATTTCTTAACTGCTGCCTGATGCTGCTTATAGGTCTCTGAGAACTCATGGCTGCCTGCTGTATCATTTCGGGCTACGTAGTACAGATATTTACTCTCTTCCGGATTTAAGGCGGCTTTTATTGCCGCCTCGCCCGGACAGCAGATTGGTCCCGGTGGAAGCCCTTCATACTTATAGGTATTGTACATATCATCAATCTCAAGGTCGGTGTACAAAAGCTTTTCCTTATAGGCTCCCGTTTTTTTGTACAATATATACTGGATGGTCGCGTCGACCTGAAGCTTCCTGAGCGTCCTGTCCTTGCTGTTCAACCTGTTGTACAGCACTCCTGAAATCTTGTAGCGGTCATCGGGATCCTTTGCTTCCTTCTCAATAATCGAAGCAAGTATGACAACCTTGTCAAGCGTCATTTTCCCTTTGAGCGTTGTAATCTTGTCCCTGTAATCCGCTTTAAACTTCCTGTCGAAGTTATCGAGCATCTTGAGGATAATTTCTTTATCATTCACGTTCATATCAAATTCATAAGTATCAGGGAACAGATATCCTTCAAGCTTGTTGTCCCTTGGCGGGATATCCTGCAAAAAGTCGTAATCGAATTTTTCAGTATTGGCTGTCCTGATGAATTTTTCCTTATCCTTGATAATCTTTTTGTCATAGAGGATGTCAACGATCTGTGTGAAGGTTTTCCCCTCAGGTATCGTCACCTGCCTGCTGGCAGGGACGTCTGAAAGTACTCGCATGATCTCGTCGTTACTGAGATTTTTACTTAGAATGTGCGTACCGGACTGATAGGTACCATCAAATCCGTTTATTTTGGACATGAGTTTGAACATGTTCTCATTTTTGATAAATCCCTGTTCCTTAAGATCTTTAGTGATCTCGGTCGTATTCGCACCTCTGTTGATGATGAATTCCACACCATCCTTGGGATCAATGACTAAAGCCTCTTTATTGCTTGCTTCGGTATAATTCTTCATGACGTAATTGTATGAGATGGCCCCGCCAATAAATGCAATACCTGCAAATAATAATAACATCAGCAGCCAAAAAGCAGCCCTGTTCTTTTTTTTCCTGGGCTTATTCTTTTTTGGTGCCTGTAATGCCGCTTTATCCATCCAATCACCCTCAAATCTTGCTTCTGATTTTGGCTCTTTGTTCCGAGTTCAGAATCCGTTTCCTCAATCGGATATTTTTTGGGGTTATCTCTACCAGTTCATCATCAGAAATAAACTCCAATGCCTGTTCCAGGCTTAAAACCCTTGGAGGCGTCAATCTGAGCGATTCATCCGAACCGGATGCCCTCATGTTTGTTACATGCTTTTTCTTGCATACATTTACTACAATATCTTCATTCCTGGCGTTTTCACCAACAATCATCCCCTCATAAACCTTTACACCTGCCGTTATGAAGAGCGTGCCTCTTTCCTGCGCATTGTACAATCCGTAGGTGATGGCATCGCCATCCTCCCAGGCAACCAGAGAACCTCTTGCCCTGCTGGAAATTTCACCTTTAAACGGTTCATGTCCATGGAATATATGGTTCATTATACCATTTCCCTTGGTATCGGTCAAAAATTCAGAACGATATCCGATCAGTCCACGCGCCGGAATCTTGAATTCAAGTCTCATATAACCTTCTGTCGCAGAGTGCATGTTCACCATCTCCGCTTTGCGTGTACCGAGCTTCTCCATAACGACTCCCATGAATTCTTCCGGTACGTCAATCATCAGAAGTTCTATCGGTTCGTATTCAATCCCGTCGACCTCCTTCATGATTACCTTGGGTTTGGATACCTGGAATTCATATCCCTGTCTCCTCATGGTTTCAATAAGGATGGAGAGATGCAGTTCTCCTCTTCCGGATACCTTAAATGCATCCGGCGTTTCGGTTTCCTCGATCCGCATGCTTACATTCGTTTCGAGTTCTTTAAAAAGCCTGTCACGCAGATGTCTGGAGGTCACAAAAGTGCCTTCTCTGCCTGCAAGAGGGCTGTTATTGACACTGAATGTCATGTTGATGGTCGGTTCGTCGATATTTACAAATGGCAATGGATCCGGCGAATCAACATCGCATATGGTCTCGCCGATATTAATCTCTGAAAAGCCTGAAACTGCAACGATATCGCCAATTGTCGCTTCAGTGGTCTCTGCCCTTCTAAGGCCTTCGAAGGTATAAAGCTTGCTGATCTTGCCCTGCTGTGTCTTTCCGTCCTTTTTACAGACAATGCATTGCTGTCCGTATTTGATGGTACCGCGATCGATTCTGCCTATTGCAATTCTGCCGACATATTCATCATAATCGATATTCGAAACAAGCAGCTGTAATGGTTTATCCAACTCTCCCACAGGTTCGGGTACGCTTTTTATGATTGCACTCAATAACGGTTCAAGGCCGACTTTTTCATCCTCGAGATTCAGTATGGCATAACCTTCTCTTGAAGAAGAAAAAACTACGGGAAATTCAAGCTGATCATCATCTGCACCAAGCTCAATGAATAAATCAAGCACCTCATCCACTACTTCCAAAGGCCTTGCTTCCGCTCTGTCTATTTTGTTCACAACTACTATGGGCTTCAAATTAAGCTGTAATGCCTTTCGCAGGACGAACCTTGTCTGAGGCATGGGACCTTCAAATGCATCAACAAGCAATAGTACGCCATCCACCATCTTCAGTACGCGTTCGACTTCACCGCCAAAATCCGCATGGCCGGGCGTATCTACTATATTTATCTTGATCCCTTTATAATTTACGGCAGTATTTTTTGCAAGTATGGTAATACCGCGTTCCCTCTCAAGGTCATTTGAATCCATGACCCTTTCCTGAACCTGTTCATTCTCTCTGAAAATACCGCTCTGACGCAGCATTCCATCCACTAAAGTTGTCTTTCCATGATCGACGTGTGCAATAATTGCTATATTCCTGATATCTTCCCTCTTGTTACCCACTATTTTCCCCTTCCAGTCTCCTTGAATCAGCCAAATAATTTGACGATTGAATTTAGAATAATGTTTCATTTCATATGCTCTAGTATGAACGGGCAAAGCTGCCCGAATACAACAAGTTTAAAGTATACAATAAATATTGTCAACCTTTATGCAAAATCAAGGCTCCAAACGCTTAGCAAGCGCAGGAGCCGTTCCATACCGGAATACCAGCCTGATTCTGCAGAGAAAATCACTCATACGTCGCTGCAGTTTCCTTCAGCATTTCCCCATAACCGGTGCCGTCCAGCAATTTTATAAAAACCGGTACAATGTCTTCATCGAACTGGCTGCCTGAGCCGTTCAGCAGCTGTTGTTTGGCTTCTTCCAGGTTCAGCTTCGACCTGTACAGCCTGTCCGACATCATCGCATCAAATGCATCGGCCACAGAAATGATTCTGGCCAGCAAAGGGATATTGTTTTTTTTGATTTTATCAGGGTATCCGGTTCCATCCATTCTTTCATGGTGGCATTTGACGACCGGAACCACGTCCTTGAACATCGAAACCGCCGACAGTATTCTCGCCCCCTTCAGCGGATGCTTCTGTATTTCGATCAGTTCCTTTTCATTCAATCTGTCGGTTTTAAGCAGGATATCATCAGCCGTACCGATTTTTCCCACATCATGGAATATACCGCTGATCCTGAGCGTTTCGAGGTCCTGCGGTGCCATACCGATTGCCTGGCCAATCTTGACTGCATAATAGGCGACACGGTCGGAATGGCCCCTGGTATAGAAATCCTTCGCATCCACTGCTTGCCTGAGCGCTTCAATCGTATCCATATACCTAAGCTTGAGCTGATCGTAGGTTTTATTCAGTTCCTCATTCTTCATATTGACCAGTGAATGTAAAAATGCATTATTGATGGATGAAGCAGCCTGGTTTGAGTAAATCTCAAGAAGCTTAAGTCCGTCTTCAATATTCTTGCTCTCAACATAGATAACCCCAATGGCCAGTTGGAATTCATTGACCAATGGCATTATAACACCCTGTTCAAGCTTTACCACCTGTTTGGAGATCCTGGCGAAGCCTATATGTTCCATCAGGCTTGGGCTAAGCATTTCCATGAAATAGTTTATCTCCGCCTTGAATTTTCCAATTCCCTTGAAAATGCTCTTGTTTCCGGCGATGATGTCCGTCGTGTCATCCACCAGGATGAATGCATTGTCACTTTCCACCAATGGCATGATCTCCGTGAGGATATCCTCAAGGATGGAATCAATCGGCTGCAGCGAATAAATTTTTGGCACGGCCTGCAGTATCTCGTTAAGACCATCCCTGAATTTCTTGATCGTCCTCATCTGCGAAATGGACTTTATCCCTGATTCAACAAGCAATAACAATTGATCAAACCGGTCACTCTTTTCACAATAACCTTGTATATCTAGCGCCCTGATCGTCTCAAGCGGCGGAGCAAGATCTTTGTGTCCCGTCAGGAGCAATATATACAGTTCTGAATTAAATTCCCTTATCGTCTGGACAACTTTGTCGCCGTGAATGGGGTACATCAGGTAATCCAATATCATGAGGTCGAATTGCTCTGTTTTCACTCTTTCAACAGCTTCCAGCGGATCGATTATTCCGGTGAAATGATACCCGCTGCGTTTCAAGACTACGGACAGTGAATCAATAATACCTATTTCATCATCTACTACCAGGATTTTATAATTCATTGCAGCGGTTTGAGCTTTCTTTCTCATTTATCCTGCCTCCTGACTCGTGTACGTTATACATGGTATTGATATGAAGAAAGTTGTGCCTAAGCCCTCCTTCGAGGTAAAGGACATGTTGCCGCCAAATCGGCCCTTGATCGTCGAATATGACATATACAGTCCCAGACCCGTACCATTTTTCCCTTTTGTAGTAATCATTTCCCTGAATAATTTATCGGCAATTTGTTTAGGTATCCCTTTCCCGTAATCCTTAAAGGTAAACTCCACATTATCCCCGCTTCTGACAATCGTCAGATCGATTGAACCATTCTGTCCATCATAGGCCTGCATGGCATTTATAATAATGTTATCGAACACTTGCACCAAATTGTTAACCTCTCCTTTGATTTCAGTGCTTAGGTCGATTTGTGAGTCCAGCTTCAGCAAGCAGTGATATTTTTTCAATTCATGTTTCAGGAGCAGATCAACCCTCTTTATTAGCTCATCAACTGTGAATTTTACAGTGGTTGATGCATTCATCTGTACAGCCTGACCCTTAACAGCCGAAATGACATCCGACATATAGGAGCAATAAGGCTTCATTCGCTCCAGCCAGGACAACATCTCTTTTGCAATATCTTTGTGGTCCTGTTCCGTGACACTCTTGTCATCAATAGAATCCCTGTATTCATAGGTTAGATCCTTCAAAGCCTCGATGCCGCCTGAAATAGACATGATTGGCGTTTTCAGATTGTGCGCGATTCCACCGATCAACTGTCCGAGGGACGCGAGGCGCTCCTGCTCAAGGATGATTGTCTGATTTTCTTTGATTGTTTCGATACTCTTCTTCTCGAGCTTCTGAATATTATTGAAAGCCAGCACAAGGTCACCAATCTCGTCATTTGAAGTCAATGCCAACTTTTCATCAAATGTCGTATCCTTACCTTCCGCAATTTTACCTAAACTTTGCGATACACGCGCAATATCATCAACAAGTGTTTTAGTAAAATATAAAATTACAATACAATTTAAAATAAATAATACTACAAAACTAATTATAAAGAATGTTAAAGTTTCGTTGGAACTAATCTGATATTTAATTCCAACAATCCATTTTTCATTATTTAAATTAACGGATTTTACAATTCCTTGAAGGTCAACTCCATAATAGTCATAAACATGTCCATTCCCATTCAATGAATATTCCCGCAAATATTTCTTGAAAAACCCGCTAAAATTTAATATTTTCCCATCTATCCCGGTATATTCGCCATTTGGATGAATTATAAAAAGTATATCCTGTTTATTTATCAATTCAATTTTCTTAAGCTTTAAGAGCATTTCATCATTACTCGTTAATGGAATATTATCAAAATACTTTGATAATCGTGATTCATATGCTTCAAAAATGATATCTCCCTTTTCTTTTATTAATCTGGAATAGCCAATGAGGGACGTAAATAAGATAGCGACTATAAATATCGGTATTAATTGAATGAATATCTTTTTCGATAAAGAAAATCTTGTATGATTATGATTTTCATCAAAATATGTAGCAAGTAAAATGTTGGTAAATATCCTTTTAGTAAATATATAGGATAATATGGAAATCAAGGTGCCAAAAGAGAAAAATACCACCCATAATTTGAAAGTTACAGTCGTAATGTTTTTTGTAGTAATTGTAATTATGATCAAAATAACTATGCTGGGTACAATGCTTTGGATAATATAGGCATAGTTGGGGAATTTCAGACACGTATTTTGTATCTTATTTATTCTGTCAAGATTCTCCTCTGTATCATTATTGCTCAGTTCCCTCCATCCGCGCAAATACCTTAAACTCCAGATTAGCCAAATAGTGATAGTAAATAATGATACAATTATTATGGTAATATATTGTTGGGTATAATTTGCATGCTCCAGTTCCCACTGGAATTTATTATTGTAAGTATTTGTGGGATAATTTAGCAGTATAGGTATTAGTCGATAAAATATTACCGAAATACAGATAAAACACAAACTATATATTCCGGATATCCTCAAAGCTGTTCTATTATTACCTATAAAGCCAAATATCTTTCTCAAATAATACCCACACCCTCTTCATTTTTAAGGAAATCAACCTGTTTCATATAATTGAATAATTTCTCTATATAACTTCGACTGATTGTATCCGGCCACGAAAAGCCTATGGATTCCAACACCTTCATGGTTTCTTTTTTATCAGTTGTTATATATTCTTCATATTCAAGTCCTTTTTCAATATCAAGCTGGTTTATTAAACCTGTCAAGCTTTGTTGCCTTTCCGAATCATCAGAAATGGTCAATATGTGGTTTTTAAACTGTTTTTCATCCAGCTCTACAATATTTGCGATATGGGTCTCATTAAGTATCTTAATTAGTTCCTTGCATTTGAACTTATCATTGTAAATATGATAAACTGTATTAATTCTGCCAAGTTTTAATAAACCAACAATAGCGTTACTACAGTAATCAACCGGTGTTAATTCCATTTCTATATTTTCAATCTGGTCGCTTACAGCTCCTATTAATAAAAGCGACTTCATCCTATTATAAAATGCATTCTCAGATATGTTTTTTTGAAAGAACCCATCAGAATATCTGCCGGTTAGATTGCCGACCCGGTAAATATTTATTCGCAAACCGCGTTTTGCTGCTTCAAGAACTTCACGTTCTGCGTCCATTTTAGTCTTTAGGTAAACATTATCAAATACATTTTGTCCGATATAATAATCCTTCTCCGTAAATACTGCTCTTTCACCATGCCTGC
>JAEWQC010000146.1 GCA_023399355.1 Bacillota bacterium
GTATATATCAGTAATTCCGGAGTATGACATGGTAGTGGTGATCACAAGCGAACCATACCATCCTGCAAACAAGGGGGATCAGACCAATAATTTGATACCTGAATGTGTTTTTCCCGCAATAAAGTGAGCCACCGGATTACATAAAAATAAAAGCGCGCTTTATCCGTGAAAGGAGACTGATTGAAAAACAGACAGTCTCCTTTCTTGTCTTCCATTCTTTATGAGGATACTTTTGGCTGATAGAATTATGAAATAAGGAGGAGTATACATCACTGCTATCGACGCCGTATACAGGAATCAACAGTGTTCGTTCAATAATTGCCTTTCTCCCCACTGATTGATGATTTCAAGGGCAGGCAGCAATTCTCTGCAGCTGCCGGTCAGGGAATATTCCACATGGGGCGGTATCTGATGATATTCAACACGGTTTACGAGTCCATGTTCCTCCAGACCCTGCAGTGCACGGGTAAGCATAATGTTGGTGATCCCGTCCAGATGACGCTTCAATTCGTTGTATCGAATGCTTTCCTGTGCGGAAAGTTCCCAGATGATCGGCAGTCTCCACTTTCCGCCGATGATTTCAAGAGCGTGTATGACCGGGCATTTATTGCAGTGTACAGGCGCTGTTTCCATTACTTTTTTCGCCATTGCAACCTCCTGTTTTAAGGAACAAAAATGTGCGTACTTGCACTATTGTGCTTGGCTTTCTATACTTATTCTATCAGCCGGTTTATCATTTGTAAAGTTTGAAGGAGGATACCAAATATGAAAAAGAAGATCGGATCTGTCGTCGCGCTTTACCCAACCCCTTGCACCATAGTGGGAACGGTGATCGGCGGGAAGGTAAACTGGATTAACATTGCACATATCGGAATCATCGGTCTGGATTCCATCATGCTCAGTATGGGAAAAAGGCATTATACCAACCAGGGTATCAAAGAGAACAAAACCGTATCCGTCAATCTAATCAACGAAGACATGCTGGTAGAAGCGGATTATGTGGGGATCGTATCCGGGAGAACTACGGACAAGTCGCAAATCTTCAAATATCATATGGGAGAATTGAAAAATGTGCCCATCATCGACAAATCTCCATTGGCAATGGAATGCGAAGTCATCGATGTTTACGATACGAAAGATTACGACAATTTTATCCTGAAAGTTGTACAGACTCATGTAGAAGAAGACATGCTGGACGAGAACGGCAGAATCGACTTTGAAAAAGTAAAGCCGTTGCTCTTTGAAATGCCTGCCAGAAGATACCTGAGAACAGGGGAAGCGGTTGCAAAATGCTGGAACATCGGGAACGAGTATAAAAAGCTATAAAAAACGGAAGGTATCGTGGACATTTATCTGGAGATACTATTGCTATTATAAAGGGAGTATGTCAGGTCTATCGCCAAGATAAGAGCGGCTAGACTGCCCAGGTGTGAAAGAAATTTGATTTGAGCCGGAAAATGGAACATCAAATAACAGATATTCCAGGCTAATAATGATAATAGCAACAACAGCGGAAACAACAATAGCCGAAACAACGGAGGTAAAAACCGGCTTTTGATTTTCATACAGACTTTGATGCTGCCGGCTTCCGGCGGCTTTATTTTTTTTTGTGACCTTTTCCCGTCCTCAAACGTGTTAAAGGTAAAGGAGGCTCTACGGATGCAGAAATTGTCACAGGCGCCGGGTAACAATTTTTCAGAGAAATATGCTTTGTATGGCAAGATGCTGTTTAAAATATCAATGGTTCACCTTGGAAAGAAGGAAGATGCGGAAGAAGCCATGCAGGAAGCCTTTTACAGGCTATTGTACAAGTCGCCTGAATTCAACGACGACGAGCATGAAAAAGCATGGCTGATCCGAACGATTGTCAATCTCTGCAGGGACATGCGCAGAAGTGTGTGGTTTAAAAGGGTTGCGGCTACAGAGGAGATTGAAGCGTATTATGATAACACTGCAGATAGGGATGTCATGAGGGAGATACTCAAACTTCCCGGGAAGTTCAAAGCGGTGATACACCTGCATTACTTTGAGGGTTATTCCGTCAAGGAAATCTCCGGGATTCTCAAACTCAAAGAATCCGCGGTAAAAATGCGTTTGATGCGCGGAAGGCAGCTTCTCAAAATGGAACTGGAGGAGAATCAGCATGAATAAATCAGATCTAAAAAACGCTATTGAAAGGCTTGAACCTGATCAAGGTCTGGAGCACAGACTGGCGGAGGAATTAAAAAGCTCCCGTAAAAAGGTGGCGTTCAAACCGGCTTTGGCAATAGCGGCCGGCCTGGCGGTTATGCTTTGTGCAGGATTCTATGCTACTCATTTGCCGGGAACAGTACCAGGTGAAAATCATGGGAATGCAGCTAAAAGCGCCGGGGTATACATTCCGAAGCCGGAATTGTCCGGAAATACGAAAATGACGGCTGATATGGTGGGGCTCATTGTCTATCAGGGCAGAATATATCTGCAAAGCACACAACAATTATCGCCCGAAATTGCCGAGGGCATGAGAGACCAAAAAATTGGAAAAACAAAAGGAAACATTACTGAGTGGAGCAAGCAGGAGGATTATTCGAAAGAGTTGGCATCCACAGTAGGCATACAGGATGTGTACACGGTGAAGGGCTATGATAAAAGTTTCAGAATAATGACTTGCGAGACGATCGATGGTATGGTCAATGCTCAGTTCTATGAATGTGTGAATGGCATAACGGTAAAAACCGGAGCTGATATTTTCGCCAAACTGAAAATGAAAGGCAATGAAAAATCCGCCAGATATGAACTGTTTGAGAGTTGGAACAATAGCAGGCAGGAATATAAGCCCCTTGTGCAGCTTGGGGGATTGAAGGATTTCCTCACTGCATTGGATGCCTCCATTCCTTATGGAAGGGATAGCATGTCGGATTTATGGGGGGACCAAAGTGCAGACTGTCAAAAGTTTGTTTATATCCTGCTAAAAGATGGAACAGAAGTACAACTGCGAATTTTTAAAGGGGGATATGTCTATTACAATAATATTTTCTTCAAGATGGACAACACCGCTTTTACAAGTTTCTGGAACGAACTGGAATAAAAAATAACAGGATATGAGGTAAAAAATATGAAAATGAAAGCAAAATTAGTCTCTCTCTCTGTCGTTGCAGTCATGACATTCTCTCTGGCAGCGCAAAGCTTTGCGGCAGTAACTCCCTTTACGGATCTGGGAAACGGGAAATCAAAAGAGAAAATTATTGCACTGCAGGTAAAAGGAGTTGTAAAGGGCATCGGAAACAACAAGTTTGCCCCTGATGCCGTGGTCACGGCGGCACAAGGGATGCAGTTCCTTGTAAATGCTCTGGGATTGAATCTTGATCTGGTAAAATTTGAGAAAGAACCAAAAGCAACGGATTATTTTGTTAAAGCCGATAACAAGGCGTGGTATGCAAATGCATCCATTACCGCTGCAGTGAATGGACTTGGATTTACAAAGGAACTGGATCCCAATCAGGAATGGACCCGTGAAGAATTTACCTATCAATTGGTGAAAGCAATGGAACTTCATTTCAATCTGCCGATGATCAAGCTTGTACCGGCGAAGATTACCGATGAGGATCAATTGACGATTGATTACAGCGGCGCAATACAACGCGCATTGCATTATGGAATGGTTCAGCTGGATGCCAAAGGGAACTTCAGCCCAAAAAGTAAAATGACCCGTGCTGAAGCAGCGGATGAAGTTTATAATATGCTGGAATATATGAAGGCACATCCGGCACCTAAACAGTAAAAACCCATCGGCTTAGTAAATAAATTTTGCAGGAGGATCTGAAAACCGCAGGGATACAAAGCTTGTACCAAGCTTGTATCCCTGCGGTTTTTCGTTGCCGATTAAATTTATTGTGGAAGTCCTGCCGGACTATGATTTTTGGTTTTTGATTATTACCGGAAGGTCCCATTCTCCGTTTTCAGCAGGTTTTCTGTGGGTAGTTTTATGAATTGCAAATGTAAAATCGGAAGCAGCGCATTGATATTCTGTATGCAGTTTTGTACTTCGTTTTTTTGTTTTTGCGGGGATACATTGTTCTCTATCATAGGACTTCTGATGTAGTCGACAAAGGCATTCTTTTCAATAGAAGCAAGTTCCTTGATCTTGCTTACGATTTCATTTGCTATCTTGAGCGGAATGCCGGCATCGGTAAAATATTTAATAAACTTGCATACAGTTAAGCTGTATGCTGGAAACAAAGTGTTCTTCGATTCATCCGCTGAAACGAGAATTTTCATATCGATCAGATATTCAATTGTTTTTTCATCAAACCCAATCTCTCTTATTTGGTGAAAGGAGACCAAATCTTCATCCAATCCGTAGGGAAGCAGTTTATTGACCGACTCAAGAATTTGCATGCAAAAATCATTCATAGTGCCGGATTCACTGTTGATCAGCCTTTTTATCTGATTCAGGGAGTAATTCTCATTTTTCATGGCTTCTATTATTTTTAGCTTTTTAACAAAGTCCTCATCATAATAGGCCATGTTTTTGGCTGTTTTCTTTGGGGAAGGCAGAACACCTTCTTTTATATAAAAATTAATTGTAGCCCGCGTCATATTTGTCAACTTTTCCAGCTCACGCATAGGGATCATTTTACGGGGAGTGTTTTTATTTTCATTCAAAGAAATCACCTCGAATCGAAGTATAAACTATTGCTTTTTACTTGTCAAATAGATTGACACAACATCGGCAAAGTTATATAATGTGTTAAGTGTTACTTTACACTTTTAAGTGGCAAATACCTTCTATCTTCACTATACTATCTTATACAGGATGAAATGAGGCTGACAACATGAAATATAAGTCTGAAAGTTTTGACAAACTGCAATACTTATTCGATATTACCGGGTTTAATGACCACCAGGTTCATTGTGTAATACACTTTAAAAATAGTTTGAATGTCCTGCTAATGAAAAGGGCTGTTACTTTACTAATAAAAGCCGTACCCATATTGTCAAGAGTATACGGGAATGATGGCGGAGACTCCTGGTGGGAAGATGCCGTCCCATCGGAATGGATGGATCTCTTTACGATTGTTGATAATAAAGAAGATTTTGACAGGTTTACCTTTTCCAAAACAGACGAAGCTGCCGGTCCGCAGATCAAGGTCTGCCTGCTGCAGTCGGGCAGGGATGCCGTATCGGTGGTAATGAACCACATGGTCAGCGATGGTGCGGGATTCAAGCAGTGCATCTATCTGCTGTCGGAGATTTATTCTAATCTGATAAAAGACCCGGACTATGTACCGACGGAAATCATTGACGGCGACAGGGGCTTCCGACAGATTACGAAGGAAATTGGCCTATTGCTTAAAATAAAGATATTGCTGTTTGGCAGAAAAGACAACAATCAAAGCAGTGAATGCGAATTTCCCATGAGCCGGACGCAGGAAACAGCTCCCTTCATCATGACACACGAAATCTTGCAGGCCAGGTATGGAGAAATCCGGGATTTCTGCAAAAACAGCCGGGTTACAGTGAACGATGTTATCCTGACAGCTTACTTTCGTGCACTTTCAGGCTTTTTGAACAGGAACGGGAAAGAACTCGACATTCCAATCATGATAGATATGCGCAGATATTTGAAGGAAAAGGATTTCAATGCACTTACAAACCTTTCTTCAACGGCTATTATCAGAATCGCTGTCGCTCCCGGAGAAGATTTCAGCCAGACCTTGAACAAGGTCAGCGCACAAATGGATGCGAAGAAGTCGGAATACCTGGGGATGAATACTTTTCTCAAGCTTGACTTGCTGTTTAAACTTTTTCCTAAAAGGGCTTTTACTATTTTACGAAGCTCCTTGAACAATCCGAAGATTTGTATGACAAATATTGGCGTACTTGATTCAAAGAAGCTTCTATTTGAAAATGCCCCGGTTGAAAATGCGATCATATGCGGATCTATAAAATATCGCCCGCATTTCCAAATGTCTGCGAGCACTTTTGAGGATAAAATGACCTTTTGCGTAAACTTGTATGGCGACAAAAGCGATCGTGACGTTATTGCAAAATTCTTTTCATTTATAGATAAGGAACTGATGAGTTTTGCTAATCCACAGAATGCGGTAAGCATGTCTCCCGCCCAGGATGCATAGGCGGGCTGCAAGCTGCCTGACTTTAATGTTGCTGCGGTACTACTACCACTCGATTGTAGTATTAAATTCCCGTTACTCGCGAGTGTTTTTATAGTTGAGTCTATAGGTAAGCCCTATCGCCCTGCCAAGAACAGCTTTGCTTGTGACCAACCTTGTTCAAACGCAGAAATATATGAAGTTTCCTCAGAAAATTTTCTACTTGGATCAGAAAATGTTCCTACAACCGAACATTTTCTTTGAACCAATGCGTTATAATCTCTTAATTTCCAATCGGAGATTTTCTGCTGTTCTTTTTCTTAAATACTCCATTTTAGTCTTGCTATTGAGAATTAAATCATGTATTATAAATGCAAATGGTTATCATTTGCATTTATAATAGGAGGTATTTAGATGAAATCAAAATTATTTAAAATGGTTTCAACAGTTCTGCTGGGTGTGATGCTGTTAAGTGGCTGTGGGGCTGATAATGCCGCGAATAACACCGATATTCAAAGTAAAACTGAAGAGAACGCTGATTCCGGTACGGTATCAGATATAAAAACGGTCACAATTGCGGCTTCGTTTTATCCGATGTATATTATGACCTTAAATGTGACAAATGACATGCCAAATGTAAAAGTGATCGATATGACGAAGCCTATGACCGGATGTCTTCATGACTATGCGGTAACTCCCGACGACCTGAAGAACCTGGAAGGCGCTCAATTCTTTATTATCAATGGCGCCGGAATGGAATCCTTTATGGATAAAGTGACAGGACAAATGCCAAACCTGAAAATTATCGATACAAGTAAAGGGATACCGTTGATTAAAGGGGACGGAGACGAGGGAGATAACCCACATTTATGGGTAAGCATTTCAAACTCTATTCTGCAGGTAAAAAATGTACAGGAGCAGTTATCTGCTTTGGACCCGGACAATGCTGCCAAATACAAATCAAATACGGATATCTACGTGAAGAAACTTGAAGACGAAAAGGTAAAAATGCATAATGCTTTGGACGGAATTCAAAATCGTAATATCATTACATTTCATGAAGCATTCCCCTATTTTGCTAAAGAGTTCAACCTGAACATCGCAGGAGTAATTGAGCGTGAACCTGGCTCTGAACCAAGTGCGAAGGAACTGGCCCAATCAATAGCAATCATTAAAAATTTGAAGGCCAAAGCTCTGTTTGCAGAGCCGCAGTATCCAGCTTCGGCAGCAGAAACCATAGCGAAGGAAACAGGCTCAAAGGTTTACACACTTGATCCGGCAGTGACCGGACCTATGGATGCAGATGCTTACATCAATATCATGGACAGTAATTTAAAAGTTCTGCAAGAGGCATTAAAATGAATCATCATGGCAAAATGGATCCAGTACAATGCACTCATTGTACCTGTGGCTTATGTTGTACCAGAATTCAGGATCTCAGTGTAATCAAGGGGAAATTTGAAATACTAAAGGATGTCAATCTTCATATTCACTGTGGAGATCTGACTGCCATCATAGGTCCCAATGGCGCAGGGAAAAGTACACTCCTGAAAGCAATTCTGGGTGAAATTCCTCACTCGGGAGAGCTTGTTTTTCTTGATGCAAAAAATGTCCATACAGGGCGGCCATTGATTGGATATGTTCCGCAAAAGCTGGATTTTGACAATAGTTCTCCAATGAGTGTTTTTGACTTATTTGCTTGTGCACATACCACTAAGGCTGTGTGGTTTTTTCATTCAAGTAAAACACATGATCGTATTCTGCAAAGCCTGGCTCGTGTTAATGCGGAGCAGCTTATTGACAGACGCCTCGGTGCGCTGTCGGGAGGGGAACTGCAAAGGGTTCTTCTGGCGCTGGCGCTTGACCCTGTTCCGGATCTCCTGCTTTTGGATGAGCCGGTATCCGGAATTGACCACAACGGCTTGCAGATGTTCTACAATACTGTTTCCGAACTCCGCAGGAACTATGACTTGTCGATCATTCTGGTTTCACATGATTTAGGTTTGGTAGCTCAATATGCTGACCGGGTAGTATTTCTAAACAATAAAACCGTCGAAAGCTGTGGTACTCCTGAAGAGGTTTTTAGTGACAGTAAGGTTGCAGACGTATTTGGCTTAAGTCTATTCAAACCAAAGGGAGGGATCGAAGAATAATGTCGATATTGTATCAATTGCTGGATTTCCTGCTCCCGTTTGAATGGATACAGCACCTGTTTATGAAGAATGCACTTATAGGCATATTGCTGGTCACACCGATATTTGGATTGTTGGGGACTATGGTTGTCAATAACCGGATGGCTTTCTTTGCCGATGCATTGGGACATTCTGCTCTCACCGGTATTGCGATAGGTGTTATCCTTGGTGTCGGTCGTCCTTTATGGTCAATGGTATTTTTCTCGATCCTGCTGTCCATGGTTATACTAATCGTGAAAAATGCCAATACTGTTTCGACGGATACAATCATCGGGGTATTTTCATCTACTGCGGTAGCACTGGGTATCGTAATACTCTCAATACGGGGAGGTTTCACCAAATATTCCGTATATCTGATTGGGGATTTGCTGAGTATCAATCCCACAGACCTGATCATGCTTGCGGTTGCGTTTGTGACTGTCATAATATTATGGTTTCTTCTATTTAATAAACTGCTTCTGGTCAGTGTAAACCAATCCCTTGCGCGGAGCAGAGGTATCAATGTCCGTTTATATGATACTATTTTTACCATGGTTACCGCAGTGGTTGTAACGATATCCATCCAATGGGTTGGCGTTCTAATCATAAGCTCCCTGTTGGTCTTGCCGGCGGCTGCAGCAAGAAATATTGCGCGCAGTATGAGGCAGTATCATCTGTATTCCGTTGCCATTGCAGTCCTTTCGGGGATTTCCGGCTTGATCCTGTCCTATTTCTGGGGCACTGCCAGCGGAGCTACGATTGTTTTATTTGCGGCTGCTTTTTTTGCATT
The DNA here is from genome assembly GCA_023399355.1 of Bacillota bacterium. Taxonomy (GTDB): domain Bacteria; phylum Bacillota; class Clostridia; order Acetivibrionales; family DTU013; genus UBA1305. The sequence goes on from JAEWQC010000146.1 coordinate 9,054, forward strand.
GACCTTCCTCATAAAGCTAAAGCTAAACTAGAATTTTTTTGTTATTCTATTTATAATAATGTTATTATAGCTTTATGGTACTATATATGCTGCAGAAATGATCTGATACAGAGGAAGCATATAGATGCAGTTATAAAGGGAGGATGGCTGTAATGGCAGGAGTGGATAATAAAGAACTCTTCGGAAAACATGGCCTGAAAAATACAAAACACAGGAACCTGGTTTATGATATTCTAACGGAATCACAGTTCCCTTTAACCACGGAGCAAATTTATTTGAAACTCAAGGAAGTGGATACCTCTATCAGTTTTTCGACGGTGTATAGAATCCTGGATGCATTCGTTTCCAAGGGCATAGCCTTGAAATCCAGTATCAGCGAAGATAACAAGGCCATGTTTGAACTGAATCGTATGGAGCACAAGCACCATCTGGTTTGTATCTCCTGTAAGAAAATGATTACCGTTGAAGGCTGCCCTCTTGAAAGATATGAAAAGTTGCTGGAGAAAAAGACTCAATTTGATATAACAGCGCATAACCTGGAAATTTTCGGTTATTGCCCTGTATGTAAAATGAAAGAGGAATAAACTGCAAGGGGGGGGTACCATTATGAAGATTAAGATAGATGTCATTTCCGGCTTTTTAGGTGCCGGAAAAACGACTCTGATCAAAAAGCTTTTGGAAGAAAAGCTTTTTAGCGGGAAGCTGGCAATAATAGAAAATGAATTTGGAGAAAACGGTATTGATGGAACACTGTTGAAGAAGTCGGGAATTGAAATAAAAGAGTTGAACTCAGGCTGCATATGTTGTACACTCATAGGCGATTTCGAGAAGTCTATCCGGGAGGTTGTTGAAAAATTCAAGCCTGAGAGAATTATTATTGAGCCCTCGGGTGTGGGAAAACTGTCGGAGGTCGTAAAGGCTTGTGAAACGTCGAAACTGAAAGAAATTCTTCAGATCAACATGCTGATAACAGTAGTGGATGTCTTTAAGTATGAAGTGTATTTGTCAAATTTTGGGGAGTTTTTTGAAAATCAGATCAAAAATGCCAAAACGATTGTTTTAAGCAAGACACAGAAAGTATCCCCGGAAAAGCTGGGAGCTGTTGTCAACTCAATAGGAAAGTTGAACAGATCGGCTAACATTGTGACAACTCCATGGGAAACCCTGAAAGCAGAACAAATTGTCTCTGTAGCAGAGCAGGATGCGGCTGTATCCCTTGAAAATCAACTAATGGCGGCAAATAAGGTTGTTTTGAAACAGGAAATTCACAGTGGAAGCTGTAAGTGCGGCTGCCAAAATCATGTACACCATCCTCAATCGGCGTGCGCGTGTGAAGAACCTCAAGCGCATAACCACAATGCCGATGAGGTGTTTGAGGTGTGGGGAGTTGAAACACCGAGGAAATTTGACAAAAATGAACTAAGGACTGTTTTAAAGCGATTGGATGAAAGCATGATCTTTGGGATGGTTTTAAGGGGAAAAGGAATTCTTCAAACAGTAACAGAGGACTGGGTACAATTTGATTTTATTCCTGGTGAAGTGCAAATGAGCAGGGTAAGCGCGGATTATACCGGAAGATTGTGTATTATCGGTAAAAACCTGAATAAATTGGAATTGAGCCGATTATTTCAAATTGTTGCCTGAATTAAATATTAAAAAAAGAACTTGTTCATATTTAATTATCAGGTTTATATATAATTGTGTATAAGCCTTTTATGTTTATAGATGAGGATAAATGATGAAAACACGGATTGATATAATAACCGGTTTCCTGGGGTCAGGCAAAACTACCTTTATTAATGGGTTCCTTGAAAATGAAAGGATATCAGAAGACAGGATTGTAATCATTCAATGCGAAATGGGTGAGATAGACATTGATTATCAGCTTATTGAAGGGAAAAACGCATATGTGAAAAGCGTTGTAAAGGAAAGCAGCCTTAATGCCCAATATATCATGGAGATTGTAAAAAAGTATCTGCCCCATAGAATCATCATTGAACATAATGGGACGAAAAGGCTTGAGGACCTTTTAAGCATGCTTTATGACCGTACCATAAGCAGGAACTGTGAAATAAACAAGATTATCCATACAATTGATTCAGTTACGTTCGACGTTTTCATGAACAATATGGGGGCAATTCTCATAGAGCAGATTTCCAACAGTGATATGATTGTCGTTAACAATACGTCGGGCTTAACAAAAAGCAAGCTGGACAATATGGAGAAGTCACTCAAGAGCATTAATAAATCTGCTGACATAGTCAGGGCTTTTATTAGTAAAGATCATCAAAGTGCGGCAAATGAAGACGTCTTGCATAATGGCAGGACGAAAAAACGACGAAAACCTTCTGACATTCTGTTTTCGGTATTTTTTGTTTTAGTTATCGGGTATTTCTTATTTTCCGTTTTCAGGTCGTTGGATCTCAGTTCGTTTTATATGGACTTTTCATGGCTTCAAGCATTAAATACCGTGTTTATAAGCATCCTCATCCAGGCATTCCCGTTTGTATTATTTGGGGTAATTGTTTCATCAATCCTGCAGGTTTTTGTGTCAAATGAAACGATTGTCAAATTTTTTCCGCGTAAAAAGGCCTTGGGATTTGTTGTTGCCCTGCTGGCAGGGTTCCTTTTTCCTGTTTGTGACTGTGCAATCGTTCCAGTAGCAGCAAGACTAGTGAAAAAAGGTGTACCATTGCCCACTGCTGTGACATTCATGCTGGCAGCTCCTATTGTAAATCCTCTTGTTATTGCATCTACATTGTATGCCTTTCCAGGGCAGCCATCGATAGCCTTTTTCCGTATATATCTAGGGTTGACGGTAGCCTTTGCTGTTGGACTGACATTTTTGTTTTTTTTGGAAAAAAAACCGGTAGTACTAAACGGACTTGAGTATGTTCCATGCCAATGCGGTTATTGTGGCGAGAGTTCCATTCCAAAAGGCTTTTTGGGGAAAATGGATGCAGTTTTCAGACATGCCGGGACAGAGTTCTTTGAAGTGGGCCGGTTTCTCATTATGGGTGCATTTCTATCCAGTATCGTGCAGACCTTGATACCTAAAGATATTCTTTCGAATATAGGCGGCGGGTACGTTGTTTCGTTGATTATAATGATGGTGTCGGCTTTTGTGCTCTCCATATGTTCGACTTCCGATGCCTTCATAGCCAGAACTTTTGTAAACCAGTTTCCTATGGGCTCGGTCATGGGGTTTATGGTACTCGGTCCGATGGTGGATATAAAAAACCTGCTTATGCTTCTTGGCAACTTTAAAAAGCGATTTGTTATCAAGCTTGTTCTCAGTATATTCGGGTTATCCTTTACGCTGTTGTTGATTTTAACAAAACTGATTTTTTGAAGGTGAGATTATGTTTACGGTAAAATCGATCAGAATAAATATGGATGTTGCATTAAGGTCAGTAATTTTATTAGGCTTTGCACTATTCTTTTATTTGATTATACAAACGGATAAGGTGCAGTTATACGTCAATCCACGAATTGTGCCGTATGTAAAATTCGGCATTGTGGCAATGGTGATGATCTCGTTGTTTTCCATCCGGGATCTTTTTAAGCCTAAAAGGAAAGCAAACCTCGCGCCCTATCTGTTTTTCCTGATTCCGTTGCTTATGGCATTTGCATTGCCGCCCAAGGCTATGGACTCTACTTCAATGGCTTTCGGAGATGTTAATATTACTCAGCAGCAGAGCAGCAATGCGGATTATCTTACACCGGATGATATCGCTGAAAGTTCTACCGGGGACACTGCCCAAAGGAGTGATGATTCGTCAGCGACAGGAGTGGATACTCAGAGTTCTTCCAACTCATTGGATTCTATCCAGGCAGATCCTGGCCAAACGGAAAGCAGACTGATAATGCAAGGGGACACCATCGTTATTGGAGATAATGATTTTATTCAATGGCTGCAGGAAATTTACGATAATATGGGCAAATATGATGGCAAAAAGATACAAGTTGTTGGGTTCGTATTTAAAAGCAAAGAGCTTAAGGAAAATGAATTTGCCCCAACCCGGTTCATGATGGCCTGCTGTACTGCCGACCTGCAGCCGGTCGGATTTTTATGCCGTTATGATAAAGCTTCGGAGCTAAAGCAGGATACATGGCTGAAAATAACCGGTACAATTAAAGTTGTTGATTATAAAGGAGAGAAAACACCTGTAATTATTGCAGAAAAAGTAGCAAGTGTTAATAAACCAAAGAATGAGTATGTATATCCTTATTGATTCCATGTAAAGAGCATAAGAAATCCAACGGCATTCCCAATAAATCGGAGGAGCCTTGAAATGAATAAGTGGGGCAGCGTATGCATGGAATCTGGCGGATAAAACTTCAGACATTCATGCCAGCCACATCAATCAACTGTTAACACCCCATAATAGGTTAAATTATCACAATTGCTCAATAAGTCGCCTGGCGTAACAAACAGACTTTCCAGGTCCTCCAGACGGTTCATTGGTTCAGGCACTGGTGAATTTTCAGTGTTATAAAAGAAATGCCTGATCAGCGAACAGAATTTGTGTGTGACAATGGCAAATTCATCATCTATCTTGCATCCGGTGGTATCTTTCATCTGATTGAGAGTTAACTCATTATAGATTTTATGAAGCAGTTTATCGTTATCCATCCGATGGAGATCCCTGCTATTGACGGATAGATGATTCAGGTTATCGGCTAAAATCGGTTCCAGACTGGATATTTTTTGCTCAATATATTCCTGGACAGCTCTTAATATATTCTGCGAAGAATAGGCATTGTTGATCTTTAAAACATATTCCTCACCTGCTTCTCTATAACAGTTATATACAAATTGGGAACAGGTCATCGGTGTTGAATCGGGATAGGCTTTTGAATTAATAAAATATATGATCTCAGCGATTACTTTTTGCATCAGAAGGATTAGTAAAGGCCTAAGCGCGGAACTTATTATCTGTTGTTTCAATAAAATAAACACGCCGACCGGCAGTAAGTCCAATTTCGCAAAAGGGGCCTTCTGAGCGACGTAATACCTCGCTCTGGCAAGTACTTTATCCATACTGTCTACTTTTGAATTGAAGCGCATCACAGAAATGCCATACTTATTGATCAATTCGTCGGTTAGTCCATCCACTCCTGCACAGGGAAGGGTTTCCTGAATCAGCTGGTTCTGACCGTTATACATTGTTGCATGGCTAACAGGCGAATTAGTGATGATAGATATCAATTGAGATATAATGGAATTTTTATTGGGCGGAAATAACAGAACATCTGCATCGTGAAGATCAGTTCTTTTAATTGTTTTACCGGTATCCATAAATATTTTCCTTTCTATAAGAAAAATGGGATGGGATTTAGCTCCTCTTCATTTTTCCGTTTGTTTAATAAATTTAGTTTAACAGGAACATCATACAATCTGCCGGGCCCAAAACGGGTCCAAAAATGCCGCAGTCCCGGAACAATAACTTTTACCACAGGCAGCCCGATATCAGGTTTTGTAAAGTTGATAAAGTAACACTCCATATTGCTTTGTGCCAATTTGGCCTGACAATGCCTGATTGCTTCGTAAGTTGAAAACAGAGGATCTGCAGAATAGCTGCAAGTCGTCTTGACCGGAAGATTATGCTGCTTCAGGTACGGTTGGTTATCAATCGTCGCGTTTTTTATCCAATCAGAAATAACAGGGTCCTCCAGATATTTATTGCCGGACAAAATGGGAAGCAGCTGATTCATTTCAGTCAGAGCTCTCTCTAGCGCAATTTTTGCATCAACATGGGCGCCAAAACCAACGATCATTTTCCCCCCTTCCATATCATGTGAAATCGCGGCAAAACAGGGGATTCCGATATCAAAAGACAGATCTATGGCATACAATTCGCGATCTATTGTTTTGTAATACCGGAGGAGTTCATTGAAATAGGAGTCCTCAAAGCTGGCGATGTCTACTGAGGGGCAATTCAACCTGTTATACCACCAGATAGCCACACTATCTCTTTCAATCAGCTCAAAAAGTCCCTGCAGTATTGCTTCTTCCATTGTATTACCTGCGGCATTTCCATTGGAGTCCGCATAGCAACAAGCTTCACTGCCAATGCTTTCAGGATAGTTAAAAAAGCAGTATGCTGCAGGAATGTACTTGTATTCACTACTTCCTATCAAATACATCTTTACCCAATCCATATTCTTTTGCTCGTCAAATTCTGCGGGAATCAGCAGATATTTCTTCTGACAATTGGAATTTAAAACAGACCGGTGCTTGTATTGAGTTTCACTGAAATTCAGGCATTTATAAGGGTGAATGGCCTCTTTGCCCAGATTTTTGAAGGAAGAGGAGAAAACATTTTCGTCTCCTTGATAAATACAGCTATACCTCTCAATTGCTTCACATAATGCTCCGGTTTTTGCCTGAGAAGTATTTCTTCCCTTTCCCATGCTATATCTCCTGATATGATTATTCAGACGATAGTTTGACGGACTTGCCATAGTTGTATTTGTACCGGAGAAATAATTGAAAACGGGAGCGTCCTCCTCCTGTTTGATCTGATTCAGGACTTGTACGATACCGGTTATAGGGCTGATATGATGTTTATACATTTCAAAAGTGACTTCAGGTGAAACCGTCCTAAAACCTCCGCTGACTGTCAGCTTCGAATGATTGTCCTCTTCAAACGTAACGAATTTGTCCTGAAGAGAATGGATTATTTCAGGGGTGCCGCAGTCGCTGCACTGAGGCCGCTTTACCAGTGGATGAATGTGCATTTGCGGTATGGCCATATCAATAGACAATATATTGCCTTCAATATTTTTGTTCTCACTAAAATACAGATACTTAATAATTTCGAGACAAGTAATGCTTGCAGCTATCTGGATGGAATAGGGTATTGCCGGGACAACCTTTATTTTGCTTCCTGAATCAATACGGTAGAAATCATTCACACCATGATTCAATTTTACTCTATGATCCAGGCATTTCCAACAACCGGTTTTTCCAGGCTCAAATAACGGACCGATGCAGATAAACGTTCCATAGGGTTTGACCAGCATCCATTTATTGCCTTTGTCCAGTGACTCAAGATTAATTCTTTGCAGTTCCTGCTGCTCATAATCCTCAATAATAAAGAGATCCAATTTGCCATTCCGGCTTATTTCAATTCTATTTCCGGCGAAGGTATCCTGAAATATTTTCAGATGATCCTCACAATGAATCGAACTGATTGAAACCGGATTATTCCTCAGGATATCGGTAAGTCTGGAAGGGACGATACCAAGCTCCAGCCAGAACAGGGCTTCTTCTTCAGGGTAAATATCACTTGCTTTAATAACAATATCGTTTCTCTCAAGTTTGTCCAGGATATACAGAACTTCAGGCATCGGCATAAGAGTTTCCAAGGAGTCAATTAAATCTTCCTCGCTGGAAACTCCCTCCGACACTCTAGACAAAATCTTAATTGCTTTGGGATCAGTGATTGTGATATTTTTTTTGCTAGACGACAAAATAAAAACACTATCCACTAATTTGCTGCTATAAATGGGATTGATGATCATACGATTCAGCACTTATTCACCCCTTGAGACAGTAAAAAAGAATCAATAGCAAAAAGGAGTCCCGTAGCAAAAAGGAGTAGGATCACAATAGCAGAAAGCCGCGATTTTGTCGGCGTTCTCAAGATCCTCAACTTTAATATTCACAGAATCTTTCGGTTTCACAGGTAATGGAAGGGATAATATCTTCATTCTGAAATCAAATGAAACAGTGGATCCTCCATCAATAATCTTGATTGAAATGTCTTTGCCAAGTTGATAACCTTCATCACTAAAAATCTTTTCCGGAGAGGATAATAGTTTCTCCTTATAGCTTTCCTCATTCCAGGCATTCACAATTGTGCGGGCATACTTTCTGAGAAAATCCTTATTAAAAAACTCCATAGACATAATCCTCCTTTATCAATTTAGTTTGCAAATAGCAGCAAAAACAGTCCGTGTCAAATAAAGCTGATCGTAAGGTGCTTCGAAGCGGTGTACGACTGTAGGATGTACCTTAAAAAGGCTTTAATGTAATAATACTACTAAATTATTTCACAATTGTCTACTATAATTATGCTTTTTATGACAAATTATTTAATATTACGATAAGATTCTCAAAACAATACTATCTAGCAATACTTTTCCAGATAACGTTTCATTAACGGAACCTTAATACTCCACATTCCTTCTGCCTCTTTTATTAGTTCTCTTGTTTTAATGGATTCTCTGATATCCATGTCATCTGGTATTTTTTGAAATTCATTTTTACTGAATGAATTTAAATACTCCCATTCACCGGAAATGCCGGATTCATTTTTTAATAATTGATTGAAAACATTTCTGCCTTTATCAATTGCTTCATTGAATGAATTTTCTAAAATGATTTCATTAATGTAACCGGAATCACTTTCATTAAGATTCGTTATGCAAATTTCGGCTACTAATTGAACCAGGTGCGGCCATCCAGCTGTTTCAGCATAGATTTTTTCAAGGATATGCCTTTCCCAGATAGAAGGGTCAAAATATCCCACTTCTTTTAAAGAAGAGTTTTTGAGCGGCTCTGTCAATAAAGTGATCGTTTCCTCGAATGTAAACATATTTACATAGATAGATTGCAAGCTGATGAAATACGACGACCATTCTGCATTTTTGAGCCTGTTTATATAATTACATCCTACAAACATCCAGGTTATATTTCGATGGTTTTGAATGGATTCCCTGAAAGTATCCAACAATCCAATTTCAAATACTTTTTCACCAATCTTTCTATCTATCATTTCAAATTCATCAACCATGATAATCAATTTCTTGTTTTGTTTCCCCAGCTCAACATTGCACCATTTCAAATAATTGTAAAATTCAGACAGATCATAATGGCCGTCACCGGTTTTATACTTATAATCTAGTGTATCGTTCATCTTTTTCATGATGTTGGGGATAAAGTTTTTGTAAAGGGAAGAAAAATAATTGGGGTTCTGCATGGAAATGCTTACACATATAACATGCTGTGGCAAGAAATAGGGAAGATTTTTTATAATGGTGCTTTTACCGACCCTTCGTCTGCCATATAGCAGAATTCCAGGACATCCTGTTTGCATCATGATATATTTTTCTATTTCTGCAATCACTTTTTCGCGCTTTACAAAGGCTTCCTTTTCTTTGTCAATCGGATCTCCCGCCCTGAATATCTGCAGGATGAAATTCTTCTTGAGTATATTTTCCAGCCCCAGCCTTTGTTTGCTTGCGGCCTCAAGCCAATTGGAGGATGCGATTGTCAGCTCATTGGATAAAAAGTCATAATATCCTCCGACTCTATTCCTGAAGTCATTAATGGATAATTCCAGATTCTTTGCATAGCCATATTTATAGGAGGGTCTGTCATGCTCATTTACTTTATTTTGTAACGATACGATCCCATTTACAAACTCTTTAATCTGACCTGTTTGTTTTAAAAAACCTTTATCCCCTTCCGGAAGTTTATTGATTTCCAGATTTAACAGGCTCAAGTCTTTAAGCTTGGCTGAATTCCTTATAATAATAACAGTTTTCGCTTTTATTGCACTTATACGCTGTGATGGGTATGTGCGTATTAAGTTGTCAATTGTGTCAGTTGCAGCTATAGGCTGGGTCTCATAATATGTAAGAAGTATTTTATATAGCCCCGGAAAAGGTAATTTGCACATTTTATCCCATGATACCGGATGTATAAAAAATTTCCTCTTCAAATTATCGCTGAAGTAAAAGGGTAATGTCAGCAGAAAATAATACAACCTGAAATAGGAGAAACTGTAACCTATAATAAAGCCAATACAAACAAAAAATATATAACCTGGTTGGTTGAATATCAATAAAGTAAAAATTGAAACAGCCGTTATAAAACCTGTACCGATTTCCAGACCGAAACCAAGTCCCAAAACCAGTCCGCCGAGTAATCCGCCAAACAAAAAGACACTGTACCGATTTCCCATACCGGTAAATCCACTTAACAGGATAACGGCAGATCCTCCAATGATCAAAACACTGAAATTATTAATATGTATACTTCCGAGTCCGATCGTAAGTCCGATCACAAGCCCATATACTATGCCGATACCGAGTCCTCCAAAAAAGATAATAATAATACCGCTAATGATTCCTATAATGAATTTAATTACAAAACCATAGTTAGAGATATTAATGTATTTATCTCCCAACATCATACTAAATAAAAGACTCAAAATGATGCCGGAAACAAAGCCTGTTACATAGGTAACCAATTCAATTAAATCACCCGGCCTAAAAGGTGTATTATATAGGCGAAATGCGAGAATCCTCCCTGCCAGGCCGATAAAAAGCAAATAAGGTATAATGTGTGCATATATTTTCAGAATGATTAAAACCTGAGATTTCTTATCTTTTATTAATTGATTCATGATTAAATTAAACTTGTCAAAATCTCTATAGGATAAAAAAAGCCAATACAATACATTTAAATGATCATGAGGATAAAAGTTCAATTCATTAAATGATTTTATCTTCACAGCCTAATTCCTCCTGACTTTTTAGTCTCATAGTAATAAAATTGATCTCTGAACATGGATTGTCGCTTGGGAATAAATCTGTAAAAGATTTATGGGAATTAATCAACAGCACTAATTTTTTCTCTTCCATGATCAAGCTTCTTAGTGCCGCAAAAAAATCAATATCGTAAAAATGTTTGTACTTAAGCACATCACAATTAT
>JAEWQC010000186.1 GCA_023399355.1 Bacillota bacterium
GTTCAAGCTGGCATGCAAAGTCAGCGCAAAGAGGCTCTTCCCTAATTTCTCCTTCCAGGATGCGCCATACAATATCAAGTATTACAAGCCCGGACACCCGGAAACAGAGATTGCCTATATGGGCTGCAGGACGAGAGTCGTAGGTAATGTCTACGATCCCTCCAGAGAGACGATTTTTGGACGCGGCAATTTAAGCTTCACTACGATTAACCTGCCTAAAATAGGACTTCGAAGTAATAAGAACATTAATTTTTTCTTTGAAGAACTTGATAAGAAGATAGACCTGGTTATCGGGCAGCTTCTTGAAAGATTTGAAATACAGGCGCATAAAAAGGTCAAGAACTTCCCGTTTCTTATGGGGCAGGGAATCTGGATGGATTCTGAAAAGTTGGGCTGGGATGATGAAGTACGAGAGGTGCTTAAGCATGGCACGCTGACCATGGGATTCATCGGCCTTGCAGAATGCCTGAAGGCGCTGACCGGCAAACATCATGGCGAATCCGAGGAATCACAGAATCTTGGGCTTGAAATCATTGGTTATATGAGAAGGCGAATGGATGAAGCCAGTAAAAAATACGGCATGAATTTCACACTGATTGCAACTCCGGCAGAAGGTACTTCGGGTAAGTTTGTCAAGTTCGACAGAAAGATGTTCGGAGTCATTGAAGGCGTCACCGACAGGGAGTATTATACAAACAGCTTCCATGTACCGGTTTATCACGTGACTACTGCATTTGAAAAGATCAGGCTTGAAGCGCCTTATCATGAGCTTACCAACGCAGGACATATCACTTATGTTGAAATGGATGGAGATCCTACACAAAATCTGGAAGCTTTTGAAAAGGTTATCCGTTTCATGAAGGAATCGAACATCGGTTTCGGCTCGATCAACCACCCAGTTGACAGAGACACTGTATGCGGTTTTACGGGGATCATTGGCGATACCTGTCCTTCCTGCGGCAGAGCGGAGGGGGATATCCGATTTGAAAGGATAAGGCGGATCACCGGCTATCTCGTTGGCACAGTTGAGCGTTTCAATGATGCGAAGCGAGCGGAAGAAAGAGACAGAGTCAAGCATTCCATGGAGGCTGCCGTATGATGGAAGGTACCGGTTCCAATTCCATTTTCAATTCCCGGGAGACTGTCTCTTTCAAGGAAGAGGTGACGGGCAGCACATCTGTCAGGATAGCCGGCGTTGTTGGGGAGTCCATTGTGGATGGTCCCGGAATTCGCTTTACCATATTCACACAAGGCTGCAAGCATCACTGCCCTGGTTGTCACAACCCGCAGACTCATGATTTTGGCGGCGGAAAGCTGGTAAGCGTGGAATCTATTCTCGAACAGATCAGGGAAAATCCTCTGCTCGACGGTATTACACTAAGCGGCGGGGAACCTTTCGAACAGGCTGAAGCATGTAGTGTGCTGGCTAAGGCTGTTCACGCAATGAAACTGAATGTGATGACCTATAGCGGCTATACCTTTGAAGAACTTCTGGCAGGGTTGGACGACAGGCCCGCGTGGAAGGAATTGCTCCATGAAACGGAGATCCTGGTGGACGGACGTTTCGAGTCGGCTAGAAAGAGCCTGATGTTGAAATTCAGAGGATCGGAAAATCAACGGTTGTTGGATGTGAAGAAATCATTGAAAGAACGAGGGGCGGTATCGGCTGAACTATAATGAAATAGAAGTAAGGTGCTGGCGGCTCTGACCGTGCAGCGCCTTTTTACTGGGCATGACATAGTCTTGTTTACGAATTGGAGAGCGCTTGCTGCCCATAGGATAATAGACAATATAGTAAATCTGTGAGGTAAGTGATGAAAAATTTATTGAGACTGGTTAAATATGCAAAACCTTATTGGAATCTGTTGGTAATCTCAGGAATCAGTGTTTTGGCAATCACTGCTTTAAATCTCATGGGACCCTGGCTGATTAAAGAATTGGTATCTATTCTTACAGGGAATTTCAACAGCTCGTCCATGAACAAGGTATGGTTGATTGCTATTCTGCTTGCGGCGTCGTACCTATTAAAGATTTTGTTCAAATACCTGAATAATTATCTGAGCCACAAAGCCGCCTGGAACCTTGTAGCAGATATGCGGGTGCTGGTCTATGATCATCTTCAGAAGCTGTCGCTGCGGTTTTACCAGGATAAGCAGACCGGACAGCTGATGTCAAGGACGACGAATGATACGGCTACTTTTGAAATGCTTATAGCACATGCGGTTCCGGACTTATTGGCAAATATTCTGATTGTAATAGGTGTTACGATCATATTGTTTTTCATGAATGCTTATCTTGCGCTGCTTACTTTAATACCTGTCCCATTTCTGATCTGGGGCAGCTGGATTTTTATGAAAAAGATCCGTCCCAATTTCCGAATGGCTCAGAGCAATCTTGCAGAACTGAACGCTACGCTTCAGGACAATATCTCGGGGATGAAAGAGATTCAGATTTTCAACCAGCAGAAAAGAGAAAAGAACCGTATACAAAAAAGTGCAGGAAGCTATGCGACTGCCATTCTTCATGCCTTGAAGCTCAGTGCTGTTTTCCATCCGACCGTGGAAGCAGTCAGCTCACTGGGTACAGTAATTGTCGTGGTATTCGGAGGATGGCTTGCGCTTCATGGCAGTCTTTCCGTTGCAGACATCGTTGGGTTTCTGCTCTTCCTGAACCTTTTCTATCAGCCGATCAGTGCACTGGCAAGAGTCACAGAAGACCTGCAGCAGGCAATAGCAGGTGCAGACAGGGTTTTCGAAGTGCTTGACACGGAACCCGATATTATGGACAGACCTGATGCAGTGGAACTTAAAGGCAGCCATGGAGAAATCACATTTGATGATGTCAGTTTTAATTATATAGAATCCTCACCTGTCCTTCAGAATATCAGCTTCTCGGCCGAACCCGGCAGGATGGTTGCATTGGTAGGCCCGACAGGCGTGGGAAAAACGACCGTGATCAGTTTGATTGCACGTTTCTACGAGCCGGTGACGGGAAGGATATTACTTGATGGCAGGGATTTACGGGACATAACGTTATCATCGTTGCGCAGTCAGATCAGTGTTGTCCTGCAGGATATTTTCCTCTTTAACGGCTCTGTTGCAGAAAATATCGCATACGGCAGCAAGTCTGCAACAATGGAAGAGATCATACAAGCGGCAAAAGCGGCCAGAGCGCATGAATTCATCAGTGAGATGCCGGACGGCTATGATACGCTGATCGGAGAAAGAGGAGTCAAGTTATCCGGCGGACAGAAACAGAGGCTCTCCATTGCCAGAGCTGTTCTTCGCAATACCCCTGTACTTGTATTCGATGAAGCTACAGCTGCTGTCGATGTGGAAACGGAAGCCAATATCCAGCAGGCGATCCAGGAACTCGCAGCCAGCAGGACCATTATTGTCGTGGCACACAGGCTCTCAACAGTAAAGCGCGCGGATAACATACTGGTAATTCAGGATGGGAAAGTTGCAGAATCAGGAAACCATATGGAACTTTTAGCGTATAATGGGTTGTACAAACAACTGTATGACATCCAATTCAGAAATCAGGAGTGAAATACACAAATGGATTCATGAAATAATTAAATAAAATTACAAAAATACGGAACATAATCTATCAGGAATCAGTCTAATGGTTAGCTTGTTTGTACAAATTGTATTAGATAAAGGAGTTTGAGTGAAATTTGGAAAATATCATCGAACTAAGCAATCTGCGGAAGGTATATAGAATTGGAAACGAGAAGGTTGTGGCGTTGGACAATATCAACCTGAACATCAAAAAAGGTGAATTCTGCTGCCTTCTGGGAACTTCCGGTTCAGGGAAGTCAACCATGCTCAATATGATGGCCGGACTTGAAAAACCGACGAAGGGTACGATCAGGATCAAAGGCCAGGCTGTGGAGAAAATGAGCGAAAAGAAACTCGCAAGATTTCGCCAGGAGCATCTCGGCTTCGTATTTCAGTCCTACAATCTGCTGCCGATGCTGACAGCGACAGAAAATGTGAGCCTGCCTCTTACTTTCAAAGGTATACCAAGATCCATGAGAGAAAAAAAGGCCAGAACAATTCTGAAAGCAGTCGGGCTCGCAACGCATGAGAAGCATAAACCATCACAGATGAGCGGCGGCCAGCAGCAGAGAGTCGGCATTGCCAGAGCGTTTATAGCCATGCCGGAGATTGTTTTTGCAGACGAACCTACAGGAAATCTCGATTCAAAAACAACAAAAGAAGTAATGGCGCTAATCACCCAAATGGCGAGAGCGAATAACCAGACTCTGGTCATAGTGACCCATGATCTTGAAATCGCGAGGTATGCAGACACAATCGTACATATTCTGGATGGAAACATAGAGAAGATAGAAATTAACAATAATTTTGGGGAGGTTTCAAATGAAGAAGTTGATGGTATTTTGCATGATTCTGCTGCTCTGCCTGCAGGTATTTAGCGGCACGGGAGTGGTGTACGGTGCTTCCAGTCTGGGAGATAATATTGATGTGACGGGCTATTTGATTGGCGGGACATCATTGCCGGTAGAAAACGGTGAAAACTGTACAGTTACTTTGAAATGTACCAATAAAACGACCAGTGCATTAACAGAAGTCCATGCCGCAGTTGACCCATCTTCCGATTTTTCCGGGAAGACTGCCGATACGCAGATATATGGTACACTTGCTGTCGGAGATAGCGGCAAGGAAGCAGATAACGGCATACAACTTACCTATGGCGGGACAGGGTATTACCTGGTATTGAACCTGACCTATAAAATAGGCGCCGGCGAATACTATGAACAAAAAAGGGTCTATATTTCAAACGTTGAGCCCAAAGCTGACGCTCCCGGACCATCGTCGGATACTTCGACCTATATCCCAAAGCTTGGCATTATCAGCACAAATAATATACCTACTATTAATGCCGGAACTTCACAGATGGTTACATACCAGGTCAGGAACACAACGCCATATCAGGCGAGAAGTGTTAAGGCAACCCTCAAGATGGTAGATGAGCAAAAAGCTCCTTTGGTTCTTGATAATCTCGATTTAAGACAGTTTGACGATTTGATCAATGGAAATGAGACGAAAGATATGTCATTTACCATCGGTATCCTTTCAAGCGCCCCTGCCGGATTATATGCCCTGAAATTGAATTTCCAGTTTAGCAGTGCATATAACAATTCGCCGCCGGATACTTCGGAAACGGTATATATCAGGGTTAAAAATGATAATGGCGCCCCGGAGCTTACCGTTAATTCTGTTGCCGTAAGGCGTGGTAATGATTCCTCCAGTATCTTTCTTGATCTGAAGATTAAAAATCTGGGCGACTACACCGCCAAAGATATCAAGATATCGCTAAAGGGTTTGAAAAGCGGAGGGCTCACTACTGTTAACTCAACAGATATAAAGTATCTGAATAAGATAGCAGGCAGTGTAGTCGAGACCGTGAGCTATCAATTGCAGATACCGGCATCTGCAGCTGCGGGCAGCAATGAACTTTCTGTGAAAATGGATTACAAAGATGAAGCAGGCACCTCTTATTCGGATGAGAATCAGATATTTGTACCAATAGGCAACAGTGAGGATTCAAAGCCTTCCATCGGATTTGGCAAGATTGTTTCTCCGCAGGGAGTTCTGACGGCAAACAAGGATTTCCAGGTTGCGTTGGACTTGATAAATAACGGAGGCACTACCGCTAAAAATATTAAAATATCCCTGACTGCCGATAAGGAGATCATCACGAAATCCCTTAGCCCGATCTACCTTGATAAGCTCGATCCCAAAGCGGCAAAAACAGTGGCATTCAAGCTTTTTGCCACGGATGAGGCGGTTACCAGAAATTACCCTCTTGCAATCAATATCGAGTATGAAGATTTGTTTGGGACGAAGTATACCGCATCCCAATATATAGGTGTCTATGTCGAGAATGGAACCACAAAGAGCGTACCCAGGATTATTGTGGATAAATACTCTATTGACCCCCCCTCTGTTCAGGCAGCATCGGATTTCAAGGTGAAGATGTCATTCCTGAATACGAGCAGCGTGACAGGTGTATCGAATATTAAGGTGACTGTTTCGTCAGATGACGGTACATTTACGCCTACCGATTCCGGAAATACTTTTTATCTGGACGGCATACCGAGCAAGAAAAATGTAGAACGGGAATTGCTACTGCACGTAAAGCCGGATGCCGAGCAGAAATCCTATATCCTTACCGTTAATTTCGAGTATGAGGATGAAAAGGGCAATCCATTTACATCAAAGGAAACGATAAGCGTTCGCGTTCTGCAGAATCCAAGACTGATGACCGGCGAGATAACCCTGCCGCCGGAAACCATTGCCGGACAGCCGCTTTCCATCTATGTTGACTTTTACAATATGGGAAAATCCACGCTATATAATATGATGGTCAAGGCAGAGGGCAATTTCCAGGGCCAGAATCTCAGTTACTATGTGGGTAATTTTGAATCCGGCAGAACCGATTCCTTCGATACTTCAATTACGCCAACATCTCCGGGAGCCCTTAGCGGAAGTGTTGTCTTCTCTTTTGAAGATGCAAACGGGAAGGCGACTGAGATCCGGAAGGATTTCAATGTGAATGTGACGGCAATGCCGCAGCAAGGGCCGATGCTCGATGAAAACGGCATGCCGGTTGACAAGGGAGCAGTCATGGTGAATGGGATGCCGGGAGGAATGCAAGGGAATATGCCCGGCAAGAAAACAAGCATCCTGGTTTATGTAATACCGGCAGTCGTATTAATTGTTGGAATCATCATCTTCATTGTACTCAGGAAGAGGCATAAAAGAAGGAAGGAAATGAGTCTGGATGAATAAGAGGGATTTAATCAGGCTTGCCCTGAAGAATTTCATGAGAAGGAAGACGCGCTCCATCCTTACAATCCTTGGCGTAATAATCGGTACGGCATCCATCGTTGTCATGCTTTCACTTGGACTTGGAATGAATGCGAGCTTCGAGCAGCAGATGAAAAGCATGGGCAGCCTGAATGTGATTAATGTCGATACGTACTACTTCCCGGAGAATGCAACCGGATACGTCCAACCCAAGGTATCCGTACTTGACGATAAGGCAATTGCCAAGAT
>JAEWQC010000293.1 GCA_023399355.1 Bacillota bacterium
ATCATTGTCTGCACTCCTGAGGTGGTGCCGTTTACGAGAAAATACGAATGCTCCGCTCCAAAGGCATGTGCCATCAGCTTTTGAGCTTCCATAATGACGCCTGTCGGATTGTTGGCATAGTCCAGATCCTCCATGCCATTCACATCCATTCTGAGCGCCATTTCCCCGATATAATCCGACAGTTCCCGAAGACCTCTCCCCTGCTTGTGTCCGGGGACATGGAAAGGGATGACCTCATCCTCTATATATTTCCTGACCGCATCAAAAAGCGGCGTTCTGTTCTGGTTGATTCTCACCCGTCAATCACCTGAAACTGCACGATAGGGAATGGCCGTCAACGTACAGCAAATTCATCCGTGTATTATATGGCAGAGAAGCCGTAATGTGCATATCCATCCGGAACACGTCCAAACGTTAATCAATTTCCAAAGGGGCTGTCTGAAAGCTAAGACTTTTTTAGCGGTCTTATTGCCCAAAAAGCACAAAAGAGGGATTCCTCCAATGTACAAAAAGGGCGTTCCAAAACTATTTTACTGGTTTGAAACAGCCCCTTCTCTTTAAAACTTCAGATGAAGTGGAGTCCTCAACAGAATGCCCGTTGTTCATTGATAATAGGGGAATAAGCTTGCTTTCTTACCCCGACTGAACGATTTCACTCACAGGTACCTCAAACGCTAAGTTTTACGATACCGGGCCTGCCGAAAAAGGCTGTCCTTTTCGGACAGCCTTAACAATTTAATATGCTTTTTTATCACTCATACCTCAAGGATTCTATCGGATCCAGATCTGCTGCACGCTTGGCCGGATACACTCCAAAAATCAGGCCCAGTGCCACTGAACCGAGGAAGGCCATCGTTATAACCTTCAGATCGACTGTCGGCGGAATCTTTATCAGGGAAGAGATAATGCCTCCCGCGATGATTCCGAGGACGATCCCCACAAGTCCGCTCAAACCGGTCATAATGATCGATTCGGTGATGAACTGAAGAAGGATATCCTTTTTCTGTGCGCCAAGCGCCTTTCTGATCCCTATTTCACGTATTCTTTCCGTGACGGAAACCAGCAGGATATTAATAATGCCAATTCCGCCCACAATTAATGTGATGATTGCTATTACAAGCAGAACCGAGGAAACCACCCCGAGCACATCGGAAATTGCTTTCTGCATATCGGCTGAATTCTGCGCCATATATACATCCGTACTGCCGTGCTTCATTTCAAGGCTTTTAACAATCCTTTTACCCACATCCCGCAGTTTATTCTTGTCAACCAGAGACACGGTAATACTGTCAAGCCTCTCACTATTCGGATAAATGGATTGGACGGTGGTGATCGGCATATACACGAATGCAGGAACCATATCGCTTTCATACATTCCGCTGAACAGGTCATCCCCGGATTTCTTGACACCGATGATCTTTAGGGCAACACTACTGCCGGCCGGAGTCTTGAGGGATATTTTCTCTCCTATGACATTCTGCCCGGCCTTAAAATATTTTTTCACAAAAGATTCATCTACAATAATGACCTTGGCTTGTGAAGAAATGTCAAACTCATTGATGAACCTTCCATCGGCCATTTCAATCAGTTCAAAATTCCTGAATTGGGAGGAAACGCCGTAGATATATGCATCTTTTGTTTTGCTGTCCACCCTGAGACTGCCGTTCTTGGTCAAATATGTGGCAATATTCTTTATTTCAGGTGCGATCTTTTTAATCGTATTCATATCGTCGAGCAGAAGCCAGTCTTTTTTATCGACGCTCATATCCTTATACCGAATGGAGATGGTATTGGCACCTATTTTTTCAAACTGGCTGTTCATGTAAGCTTCAGCCGCGCTTCCGAGGGCCATGATGGTAATGACGGAAAAGACGCCCATGATGATTCCGATCATCGTAAGAATCGAACGAAGCTTATTTGCTTTTAAGCTGTCAAAAGCTTGTTTGAAGCTTTCGGAAAAGTTCATCTGATCTACCTCTATTCTTTAAAGCCATTTAAAATGGCACAAGTTATTTACCGGATATTTTAACACGTGTACCATCCTTGTATGACGGCTGCGGGTCAAGCACCACCAGATCACCTTCTCTGAGTCCCTCCAGTATTTCGACATTCATATCGGAATTCAATCCTATCGTCACTTTTTTCTGTACGATTGTCATACTTTTCTGCTCTACGACAAAGACCATATTATTATCATCCTTGTCAGGCGTGATTGCATCCATGGGAGCCAGCAGCACCCCTTGCCTGTTTACGGTCGATATTTCACAGGTAGCATTCAATCCGGGCTTCAGAACATCGCCGGCGCCATCCACTTCTATCAGCACTTCAACAACTGTTTCACTCCCGCTTGAAGTGACATTGGATACTGCCACGGGAGAGATGCTTTTGACTTTTCCCGCAATGTCCTTGTCTTTATCGATGGCATCCCCCGTTATCCTGACCTGTTGGCCCGGCTTTATGCTTTTAATGTCAAATTCCTTGACCTTTGCCCTGATCTGAAGCTTATCCGGGTTAATGATCCTGTAGGCAGGCTGCAGATTGCTGATAAAAGAGCCCTCTTCCACGCCAAGACTTGCCACGACACCATCGATAGGGCTGGAGCAATCCGTCTTTATGCCATCAATCTTCTTTTCCAGATCGGAAATCTGAATATCCATCACCTTCAAATTGTCTCCGCCTGAACTTTGGGTATTCTTTCTGCTCTCTACTGCGGTATTATAAGATAATTGGGCATTCTTCAGACCGTTCATGCCCGAGTCCGCCTCGATAAAGGCTTTCTCCGACAGTTCGAGTTCGGATTTGGAAATGGCGCCGGCCGTATACAGGGCTTTATTATCCTCAAAAGTCTTTTTGGAATCATTATAATTGCGCTCTGCCGCCTTCAGGTTGTTTGAAGCTCTCTCCACTTCCGCATCCAGCGCCTTCGAATCGACTGAAGTCTTCTGGACCGCCCTGTTGATTTTCAGTGTCTCAAGCTGGGAAACCAGTGCATCAAGGTCCACTTCAAACAACTGCTGACCTTTTGAAACTTTTTGTCCTTCAACGGCGAGTACTTTATTCACTTTGAGCGGAGTGTCGAAATATACCTCGGCCTTTTCCACTTCTTCTATGATCCCGTCTGAAGTTATGTATGAGGAGATATTGCCTTTTTCAATTTTTGCTGTTTTGACCAGTACCGAACTGCCTCCGCCAAAAGCGGATGAAGACCCGGTTGCCTTTATAATTCCTGTGGTTATCAGTGCTACCGACGCAACCCCTATGATTACACCGATGATTACTTTTCTGTTCATTTCTCATCCTCCAAATGTCACTTTGTATGTTTGACGCCTATTGTATGAGGGCGCTCCCAGCAGCTGCCATAGCCACAGTAATAATCAGACCGATTATAAACACTACGGCAACAGCTGAATATACGTACTTTTTTTTCACCTTGCTGACAGCTGCAAGGCCTATTGCGATAACTACATATTTCCATATTTTAAACAGGTCAATACACGATAAAACATTGTAAAGCACCACTCCCGAGGAATCAGGGGAAACAAGCGTCGCCAGGCTTGTGATTGTCGGACTCTGATGTAAGCTGCCGGTAAAATATGCTATCACCAGGGTGAATAAAGTATACAGTGAAGTTATTACGCCTGCATAGCCCACAACAGACAGGTAGGCCTTAAATTTTCCTTCACCGCCCATAATTTTTAATATCACAAAGAATAGGACCGTAGTAAGCAGCAACATGACCAGTAATACGATCGGAGTCGTAATCAGCCCGTAAGTTACAGCTCTCGGCAGACCCTGTTCAATCATCTCCGGCGTCATTGCCGTACCTGTTATGGATTCCATATAAGCTGAAGACGCTGTTGTTGAAGCGCGAAGCAGATCTTTATAAAGCGGCAAATGGGCCAGATAAAGAATATCAGTGGATACGGCAGCCAATATCAGTGCAAAAAGAACTCTTGGCTTCTCGGCCAGATTTGCCATCAGTTTACCGGGGGAGGTGAACACCCACAGGATTCGTTTCAGCAAACCCGGTTGTTCACAAACTGTCTCTTCATTAATCGTATTGAGTTGAATTTCAGACATGTTCTCATCCTCTTTCAAATTTATTACTTAACCTACACAGCTTCCTGTGCTTTTCTGTCCCTGATCAGATCTCTCGCATCCACCGGATGGCTCACTGCTTCATCCGTTGTAAGCAATCCGTCGCGGAATTTGACAATTCTCCTGGTATGCTGCGCTATATCAGGTTCATGCGTGACAAGTACAATGGTAACCCCTTCCCTGTTCAATTCCTGAAAAACCGCCATAATATCCTCTCCCGCTGCGGTATCCAGATTGCCCGTAGGTTCATCGGCCAATATGATAGCAGGACTGTTCACAAGCGAGCGGGCAATTGCAATTCTCTGCTTCTGACCTCCAGAAAGCTCATTCGGCTTATGGTCCATTCTTTCAACCAGACCTACTCTTTCCAGAGCCTCCATCGCTCTTTTCCTGCGCTCCTTTTTTCCATGTCCCGCATAAATCATCGGAAGTTCAATATTTTGCAGCGCGGTGATTCTCGGAAGCAGGTTGAATGATTGGAAGACGAAGCCTATCTTGATATTTCTGATTTTCGCCAGTTCAATGTCATCCATACTGGAAATGTTCACGCCGTCAAGTTCATAATACCCGCCGGTCGATCTGTCAAGACAGCCGATGATATTCATAAGGGTGGATTTGCCTGAACCTGAAGGGCCCATGATGGATACGAATTCGCCCTTGCTGATATTCAGGTTGACATTCTTTAAAGCCGCGACTTCAATCTTTCCTGTGCTGTAGATCTTACCGAGATCTTCCATTTTAATAATCATGACATTCCCACCTTTTAATAAAACAAAATCGCAGCATAATCAGCTACGCTCTGCATAGAACCATCTCTGCAGCTTGTATTGCAAAAACTTATGAAATAATACGCAAGAAAATCAAAATTGTCTTTTATATATTACACTTTTTTTACGAAACTTTCCATATTGCCGGATTATTACGTCGCATATCTACCACAAAGCGCTCTGTCTCAGCATATTCTGGGTAGCTGCTCCCTCTGCAGCATGTCAATAATGCGGCTGCCTCCGGAAATCGTTTCCATAAATACTCTGCCGGCCTGATTTTTAAGAACCTCTCCTATAACACAGGCTTGCCTGCCATATGCATGAGCCTTTAAGGCCGCCAAAGCACGCTCGGCCTCTCCGGGGCTTACAATGACCACCATTTTACCTTCGTTGGCCATATACAGCGGATCCATGCCGAGCATACCGCAAATCCCTGCGGTCTCTTCTTTTATCGGCAGGTTCTCCTCCAGCAGCTTTATTCCGGCATTGCTTTGCAGCGCAATTTCATTCAGCGTAGTTGCCAGCCCGCCTCTCGTAGGATCGCGTAAAACATGAACGCCGCCTGTAGCGGCAAGCAGTTCCTGAACCAATCCTGCCAGCGGTGCACAATCGCTTTTGATATTTGTCTTTATTCCAAGCTGTTCTCTCTCAAGCAAAATGGCACAACCATGATCTCCGAGCGTACCGGTAACAATGATCTTATCGCCTGGCTCTGCATGGTGTCCCGAAATATCACGGCCCTCCGGAATAAGGCCAATGCCTGAAGTATTTATGAACAGCTTGTCAGCGGCGCCTTTGGGCACGACCTTTGTATCCCCTGTCACCACAAGCACTCCGCTTTCTCTTGCCGTCTCTGCCATCGATACCACGATCTCCTCCAGCTCCTCCAGCAGAAACCCTTCTTCAATAATAAACCCGCAACTCAGGTACTTCGGTACGGCACCGGAGGTGGACAGATCATTCACCGTCCCGCATACAGCCAGTTTGCCTATGTTTCCTCCTCTAAAAAACAATGGGCTGATTACATAGGAATCCGTTGAAAATGCGAGTTTCCCGGCAGGCACATCAAGCCTTGCTCCGTCATCCCCTGAATTAAGTAATTCATTGGACAAATGCTTTGCGAATATTTGTTCGATCAGCTCATGCATCGGCTTGCCACCGCTGCCGTGAGCCAGTGTAACTACTTTATCCATACTTGTCCTACCTTCTTCCGTTAAATCTTCTGTGCGGTGTCACAATATTCATCCTGATATCTGTGATCCGAACCTGTAATAAGCGGCACAGGTGCCTTCTGAGGAAACCATGCATGCGCCCACCGGAGAGTCCGGCGTGCATTTTTTGCCGAAATGCATGCATTTATCCGGTGTGACTCTTCCTGTCAACACTTGCGGGCATAGACAGCCGGCCGGCTCCTTACCGGTTTGCACGGCTATTTCGAAAACCTTCCAGGCATCAAACCCTGAATATTCCCCGCGAATGGTCAAACCGGACAGCGGGATGGTGCCCAGTCCTCTCCATATGGCATCGCAAGGTTCAAACACTTCATTCAGCTTGCTTAACGCAATCGGATTTCCTTCCGGGCGTACTACTCTCTTGTATTCATTTTCAATGCGGCTCTCTCCGCTGCGGATCAAGCCGGTCAACGTAATAATCCCATGCAGGATGTCAAGCGGTTCGAAGCCGGTCACAACACCGGGCACACCGAATTTTTCAGCAATTTCGTCAAACAGACCCGTACCTGTTATGGCGCTGACATTGCCAGGATACAAGAATCCTCCGATGTCTGCTTCCCTGTCACCGGCAATCAGTTCAAGCGCCTTCGGCATTGTCTTGTTCGCAGAAAGAAGGTAATAATTTAGAAGACCTTCCTCCCTTGCCCTGAGAACAGTCAATGCACAAACCGGAGCCGTAGTCTCAAAACCGACAGACAGGAATACGATCTTCTTCTCCTTGTTTTCGGATGCAATTCCAAGGGCATCAAGCGGAGAATACACTACTCTTATATCTGCCCCGTGCTGTTTTTCCACCGTTAGCGAGGAAGAACTTCCCGGCACCTTCATCAGATCCCCGAAGGTTGCCAGGATAACATCCGCACGTCTTGAAAGCTGTATTGCAGCGTCCATGTAAGCCACCGGCGTCACGCAAACCGGGCAGCCCGGACCTGATACAAGCCGGATGCTTTTTGGAAGAAGAGACCGTATGCCGTATTTGAAAATAGACATGGTATGCGTACCGCACACCTCCATGATGGAAACCGGCTCTCCCTCCAGATTTCTCAGATTATTAGCCAGAATCTTCGCGGCCGCCGGGTCTTTGAAACCTTCCAGGATGTCATGCAGATCATGCATTTGAAACATCCCTCAGTTCATTAAAGAGCCTGATCGTGTCAAGTGCTTCTTCTTCGTCAACCACCTGTATTGCACAGCCTGCATGAATCAACACGTAATCTCCGGTTTTTACATTCTCCAGCAACTCTATCGATATGCCTCTCTCGGCACCAAGTATCTCTGCAACTGCATTTTTGCCGTCCAAACTTATAATTTTCCCCGGTATTCCAAGACACATTTTCCTCACTCCTTCATAGATATCCTTCATAGATATCGTGCATTTGAATTATTAAAGCAGAATTTTTGCACTCTATTTCATTAAAATATTTTGTGTATTTTTCACATAAAATAGTTTACCAGAAATTCTACTGACGTGCCATAGCAATAACAGCCTGTCCAAGAGAAATACCGCCGTCATTTGCCGGCACCCTCCTGTGTATATATACCTTGAAGCCTTGTAATTCCAATTGATCCATACACGTTGACAACAGAAGGGTGTTCTGGAACACTCCGCCGCTTAAAATCACTCTGTCAAGGCCCTTTTTCCGCCTTATCCTGCCGCAGATCTCTACCACCATATTGGCAACCGTACCATGGAACCGCCCGGATATTTTACCCGGCAGCATTCCTTCGGCGATATCTTCCAATATCTCCCCGATCATATCCTTGATGCCGATAGTAAAATGATTGCCAGTGTCTTCAACATTATAACAATATGCGCTGCCGATCATCCCTTTAGCTGCATGCTCCAGTTCAATTGCCGCCTGGCCTTCGAACCTGTTTTCCGCTTTTATTCCAATGAGAGCCGCCACAGCGTCAAAGAGCCGGCCCATACTGGAGGTCAACGGACTGTTGATCCCCTTTTCAAGCATTCCGGCTATCAGCTTCAGTTTATCGGCTGCAATACCTCCGGGCAGATCCAATTTAAAACCAAATTGGTGCAGAAGCGATGCTGCCACCCTCCAGGGCTCCCTGACCGCCGCCTCGCTTCCAGGAAGTTTGAAATACTGCAGGTGCGCAGCTCTCTGGAAATGTACATACCCACCTGTAAAGAATTCCCCTCCCCAAATATTATTGTCCTCCCCGTATCCGGTACCGTCAAAAGCAACCCCGATCACATTCCCCGAAAGATTGTTTTCTGCCATACACGATGCGATGTGCGCATGATGGTGCTGGACCGGTACCAATATCGTATCCTTTAGTCCCTGAGCGAAAGCAGTGGACAGATAGGCCGGGTGCATGTCAAATGCAGCGATGGTGGGGTTTATGTCAAACAGTCTCTTGTAATGCCCGATGCCTTCTTCAAAAGAATGCAGGGTTTCAAGGTTTTCAAGATCTCCGATGTGCTGGCTTACAAAAAATCTATTGCCCTTGGACAGGCAAAAAGTACTTTTCTGCTCTCCTCCAAGCGCCAGTACCGAAGGAGGATCTGTCGGAAGGACAGCCCTGTCGATCGTTATCGGAGCAGGCGCATAGCCTCTTGAACGTCTGATAAAGTATTCCTGTCCTTTGAATATCCTGATAACCGAATCGTCTGTCCTGGTCCGGATCGGTCTGTTATTTGTCAGAAAATAATCGGCAATCCTCTTCAACCTGTTGAACGCCTCTTCGTCATCATAGCATATAGGTTCATCACTTTTGTTTCCGCTTGTCATAACCAAAACTTCCGGGCATTCCACTTTTTTCCCTGTTTCTTTTGAAAATAGAAGCAAATGGACCGGAGTATATGGAAGCATGACCCCAAGGTTCGGGTTCCCGGGTGCTAGCTGCTCAGGCAGACCGGAGGCGTTTTTTTTTGAAAGCAATACGATAGGGGCAGCCGAAGATTGAAGCATTTGGGATGAAATATCATCCACAAGGCAATATTTTTGAATCGTATCCAGATCTGCCGCCATTAGCGCGAATGGCTTTTCATCACGGTATTTCCTTTTCCTGAGTTTATTGACAGCATTGCCATCCAGGGCATTACAAACAAGATGATATCCGCCCAGACTTTTCACTGCCAGGATGTTTCCAGTCGCAAGCAACTCCGCCGCTTTATTGATCAGTTCAATAGAAGCTTCTTTGCCTGCTTTTGCACTATTCTCTTTTCCATTATGCTTTTTTGTATTATACTCTTCTGCATTATGCTCTTTTGCATTATGCTCTTTTGCATTATACTCTTCTGCATTATGCTCTTTTGCATTATGCTCTTTTGTATTATACTCTTCTGCATTATTTCTTTCTAAATTTGTGCAGGCATTCCCACTTGCAACCACTTTACCTTCCATGTCCGTCAGAATCAGCTCCGGTCCGCAGTCATAACAGCACAATGGCTGTGCATGGTACCGCCTGTCTGTCGGTTCCTTGTATTGTGTGCCGCAAACCGCGCACATGATAAAGTTCTTCATCGTCGTGTTTTCCCTGTCGTAAGGTAC
The DNA here is from genome assembly GCA_023399355.1 of Bacillota bacterium. Lineage (GTDB taxonomy): Bacteria > Bacillota > Clostridia > Acetivibrionales > DTU013 > UBA1305. Next base: position 9,610 of record JAEWQC010000293.1, read on the forward strand.
ACCGCAGGTGATCGTGAAGCGTGGCCCGCAATTGGTACAATTAATAAACGGATATAAATAGCGATGGTCTGCCGGATCAAAAAGCTCCCTCCTGCAGTCCCCACAAGTAGCAGTATCAGGAGAAATCAGCGTATTCAAGCTCATTCCCGGCAAGCTGGCGGATATGGTGAATTTTTCATACCCGACAGGTTCCAGTTTTATTGTTGACAGGGTATCAATAGCAGCAAGCGGAGGCGCATCTGAAGCAAGCCGTGAGACAAAAGCCTCCAGCTCTTCTTTTACTCCTTCCACCTCGATAAGTACTCCTGCTGCTGTATTCAGTACAGTACCCTTCAAGGAAAGGCTGTGTGCAAGTTTAAAAACAAAAGGCCTGAAGCCCACACCTTGTACGATGCCATTGACTTCGACCCGGTATCTTTCAAGTTTCATTCAGATCAAAATACTCCTTTGCGGTCAGAATATCGCGTTTTATCTGTTCCGCAAGCTCATCCCCGTTTTTGAATTTTTTTTCATTACGAAGCTTTGCCATGAAAAATACTTCAATGCTGCTTTTATATATATCCTTGTCGAAGTTGAGTATATGGGTTTCTGCTGTAATCCTGGCTACGTCTCCAAAGGTCGGATTCAAGCCTATATTTGTCAGGCTGCTGTAACAATCCCCATTGTATAAGGTCTTTGTGATATAAACGCCCCTATGAGGCATGATCAGGTATTCCTCCGGTTGAAGATTTGCCGTCGGGAAACCTATCCTGCGTCCGACCCGCCTGCCGTCCAGTACTTCGCCGGTTATTGAATAATGCCTGCCAAGAAGTCTGAACACATTCTCCATATCTCCCTTTGAAACGAGATCTCTGATCAGTGTGCTGCTTACTATTTCCTTATCGATTTTTATCGGTGGTATGATAACCAGTTTGAAATTATACTTTTTCCCAAGTTCTTTCAACAGATCCACGTTTCCCTGGCCCATGTAGCCGAACCTGTAGTCAAAGCCGGCAACCAGAAGCTTTGCTCCGAGCTTGTCCAGGAGTACATCTTTAACAAAGCTTTCGGGCTTCATCCTCGAAAAAATCTCGTCAAATTCATCAAAATAGGTATAATTCAATGCTGTCTCACTTAAAAGCTGTATCTTTTTTCCCACTGTCGTAAGAAGGGGTGTAAAGAGTTTTTTCCTCAGAATATTCTCAGGATGCTTTGTAAAGGTGTATATCATCGTTTCCAGTCCATTAAGTCTGGCTTCGCTGATCAATGTATTTACAAGTGCCATATGTCCGACATGCAGACCGTCAAAATTTCCCAGGCCTACTGCCGTAGATCTTTGGGCAAACTTGACATTATCGGCCCCGTATATAGCTTTCATCTATAGTGCCCCCATTCATACCAATAAATCAATTGCAACAATTGATAGTTGTCAACGCAAATTTCTCAGAAAAATTTTTTCACTTTTAGAAACGAACCTGTTTCATTTGACTTCACAATACCAATAGCCACAAAGCCGCCGTCTGAGCCATATACACGTACCAGACGGCTTCCATTGCCGGGGCTGGTCGTTGATTCCGTCGACTGCCCTCCCATGCATCCGGGGCTGGTCGTTGACTCCGTCGACTGCCTTCCCATGCATCCTGAGTCATCCGGAAACGTTCCCGCAGGTATAGGTATGTTCATTCCATTGGCAAACTTTTTATTCGAATTTTCCTCCAGCGTGTAACGCGGCATATTGTCGAACACTTTGTCCACACCGAGAAGAACAGCCTGAATTGTTCCGTCCCTGTGTTTTTCCGCCAGTTCCTCCAGAGTGTATGCGTCGGAAATATCAAACGGTCCAGCTCTTTTCCTGAGAAGGAATGACATATGTCCTCCGCAGCTAAGGCGTTCTCCGATATCAGCGCATAAAGTCCTGATGTAAGTACCTTTCGAGCACTTCACATCCATAAGCACCTTTACACCCGCCGACCGGTCTATTTGTATTACATCCGCCGAGTAGACCTCTACTATCCTTCGCTGCCGTTCTACCTCGACCCCTGTCCTTGCAAGTTCATATAGTCTTTTTCCATCCACCTTCAAAGCTGAATACATCGGAGGCAGCTGATGATATATTCCTGAAAATGAATGGACTGAAACAATGATTTCTTCATCGGAGCATACCGGTTCAGTCGTGGAAAGTACCTGACCGGTTGAATCCTGAGTATCTGTTACCACACCAAGTGTAAGTTCCGCCCTGTAATACTTGTTTTTGTCCATAAGAAACTCAATTGCCCTGGTTGCTCTTCCCACACACACAGGCAGAACACCCACGGCAAGTGGATCAAGCGTACCCGCATGACCTATTTTACGAGTTCCGAGCAATCCTCTGAGATGAGCCACCACATCAAAAGAAGTCATACCGGGAGGTTTTAATATATTTAGTATTCCATCCATATCAGAGAACTTCCTTTATATCTTCCAACAACCTTGTTTTCGCATTTTCAAGCGTTCCCGCGATAGTATAACCGGCAGCTTTTTTGTGTCCCCCGCCTTTATACAAACTGGCAATTGCAGCTACATCAAACGTAAAATTGGAACGCAGGTTCACCTTTATTTCGCCATTATTCAATTGTCTGAGCATCGCAGCCACCTCCACGCCTCTGATATTCCTGGCCGTGTTGATGATTCCGTCACAATCCTCTTCCTTTGCTCCGGTACTTTTGATCAGTTCGTTTGAAATTGCCATGATGGCAATTTTACCGTTTTCGAATAATTCCAGCGTATTGATCGCTACACTGATCAGCTTTACCTTTTCAAAGGATGTAGTATCAAATACCTTCTGCGAAACAACTGCCACATCCACTCCCGCTTTAAGCAGTTCAGCTGCAAGCTCATGTGTAAAGGGTGTGGTATTACTATATCGAAAACCGCCTGTATCGGTGGCAACAGCCACATATAAGCAGGTTGCGATATCTCTATCGATCTTGATACCCAGCAGTGCAAGCAGCTTGTATATAATTTCTCCTGTTGCTGCCGCGCCTGTATCAACGTAACAGTGGACAGCAAAACCGGTATTTGTAGCATGGTGATCTATATCTGCAGTAATTCTGGCTCCGTCAAATACATCGGCTCTTTTTCCCAGTCTTCCCATATCGCCGCAATCTATTGCAATCACAGTATCATATCGTTCCGCCCCTTGCCTGTATACTCCTGAAAGTTCTGTACCAGGCAGAAAACCGTATATGTAAGGAATTTCTTCCTCCAGAAGAACTCTTACATTCTTGCCCATTCCTGAAATTGCCAATGCCAGTGCGAAGGAAGATCCCAAGGCATCTCCGTCCGCCGCTACGTGAGGCAGAAGAGCGATGTTCTCCGATAAGGAGATCGCATTTGCTATTTTGTCCAGCATGATATGCCCCCTATTTACCGTGGATCGTGTCATTTATAAGTTTTGAGATATATACGCCACGTTCTATTGAATTATCCAATTCGAACAATAACTCGGGCGTATAGCGCAGCTGCATCCTGCGTCCGACCTCACGCCTGATAAATCCCGCAGCGCTTTTCAATCCCTCAATGGCATTCTTTTTCTCCGTTTCATCTCCAAGTACACTGATGAATACCTTTGCATAACGCAAATCCTTTGTAACATCTGCTGAAATGACACTGATCAATTTGGGCAACCTTGGATCCTTCAGTTCATTTTGTATGATTGTGCTAATTTCCTTTTTCATCTCTTCCGAGATCATGTTTGTTCTATCCATATCAACACTCCTGTTTATTAGACCCGTACGGGCATATATCCTATGCCTAAATAGACAGGCCAGACAGACGTTTTCCGCCCTGTCCAGCCTGTTGTTTGTGTTTCGCAGGACTGACCTGATCAATTAATTCACAACACAATACCTCTGGTTTATTGCTTTACTTCTTCCATGGTATAGGCTTCAATGACATCGCCTTCCTTGATGTCGTTGAATTTTTCAATACCCAGGCCACATTCAAAGCCTTGCAGCACTTCCTTGGCATCATCCTTGAACCGCTTAAGTGAAGTAAGTTTACCCTCATGAACTACTATACCTTCTCTGATGACTCTGATGTCTGAATTTCTTCCGATCTTTCCGTCAAGCACATAGCCGCCTGCTATAGTTCCAACACCGGATACCTTGAATATCTGTCTGATTTCAGTATGCCCCAATACCACTTCTTTAAACGTAGGTTCGAGCATTCCCTTCATGGCAGCCTGCACATCCTCGATAGCATTATAAATGACTTTGTACAGTCTTATGTCAACACCGGCATTTTCGGCAGCCTCAGTGACATTCGGCCCCGGCCTGACATTAAAGGCAATGATAATTGCATTTGAAACTCCTGCAAGCGTTACATCTGATTCCGTTATTGCACCAACACCGCCGTGTATGATATTAACCCTTACATCATCATTCGTGAGCTTCTCGAGTGATTGCTTGACTGCTTCAACAGAGCCTTGAACGTCAGCTTTCACGATGATATTCAAGTCTTTGACCTTGCCTTCCTTGATCTGTTTGTAAAGATCATCAAGGGAGATCCTGGAAGTAGATTTCATCTGTTCTTCCTTTTGCTTGAACTTTCTCTTCTCGGCAAGCTGTCTTGCTATTTTTTCATCTTTTATCGCATAGAATAATTCTCCTGCTTCAGGAACATCAGGCAAGCCAAGGATTTCAACCGGTGTTGACGGTCCGGCATTCTTGACTGAATTGCCCTTGTCATCCACCATGGCTCTGATCCTGCCTACAGTAGTTCCGGTAACAATGGAGTCTCCCACATTGAGAGTACCTCTTTGAACAAGCACTGTTGCAAGCGGTCCTCTGTTCTTATCAAGCTTTGCTTCAATAATGGTTCCCTTAGCCTGCTTATCAGGATCGGCTTTCAGTTCAAGCACGTCTGCAGCAAGCAGCACCATCTCAAGCAGGTGATCAATATTCTCGCGCTTCTTCGCAGATACGTTCACGCATATGACGTCGCCGCCCCATTCTTCGGATACAAGTCCATGCTGGGTCAGTTCCTGCTTGACTTTCTCCGGATTTGCACCAGGTTTGTCAATTTTGTTAATGGCAACAATGATGGATACATTGGCTGCTTTTGCATGATTTATCGCCTCTATAGTCTGCGGCATAACGCCGTCATCAGCAGCTACGACCAGTATCGCAATATCCGTTACCTGTGCTCCTCTTGCCCTCATGGCAGTAAATGCTTCATGGCCTGGAGTATCCAGGAAGGTTATTTTTCTTTCATTTATCTGAACTGTATACGCACCTATATGCTGCGTGATCCCACCGGCTTCACTTTCTATTACATGTGTCGATCTGATCGCATCCAGAAGTGACGTCTTGCCGTGGTCGACATGACCCATGACTACAACGACCGGCGGCCTTGGTATGAGTTTTTCCGGATCTTCCTGTTCCGTATCATCAAAGAGGATGTCTTCCTCATTGATAACTGTTTCCTTTTCGGTCTTAACCCCGAATTCCTCAGCGACAACGGTGGCCGTATCAAAATCTACTACCTGGTTAAGCGTAGCCATCATGCCATATACCATCAATTTCTTTATGACTTCAGTTGAGGTCTTTTTCAATGCTTCAGCAAGATCTTTTACCGTAATGTTCTCGGGAATCTTGATCGAAGTAAGAACAGCTCTTTGCGGAATATACTTTGTCGGCAGATCGCGGTCCTTCCTTCCCCTGTTTAGTTTCTTCTTCTTGGCTTCCGCATCATTATAGAACTCATTCAATATAAAATCTTCAGAAAGAACTTCAGAAACACCCTTCTTTTCTGAAAGACCTATATTAGTGGGTTTGAACCTCTTGGTACCTTTTGTTGCCGGCATTGTCTTGGGAGCTTCCTTCTTCTGCTCTCTCTGGACATCCTTGTCTTTATCCTTATTACTGAATTCACGTCTGATTTCACTTCTTTGAGAACCAAGTTCCTCTTTCTGGGCAACCGTCAAATCAGGCTTTGGTATTTCCATGGACCTTCCGCCGCCCGGACGATAACCCGAACCCTGAGGCCTGTCACCATACTGAGGCCTGTTGCCGTATTGCGGTCTGTCGCCCTGCGGCCTGTTGCCATACTGCGGCCTGTCGCCATACTGAGGTCTGTCGCCCTGCGGCCTGTTGCCGTACTGTGGCCTGTCTCCCTGATATGGCGGTCTGTTTCCTTGGTATTGCGGTCTGTCGCCTTGATAGGGGGGTCTGTCGCCTTGTGGCCTGCTTCCCTGGTATTGCGGTCTGTCGCCCTGATACTGGGGTCTGTCGCCTTGCGGCCTATTCCCCTGATATTGCGGTCTGTCACCTTGATACTGGGGTCTGTCGCCTTGTGGCCTATTCCCCTGATATTGCGGTCTATCGCCCTGATACTGGGGTCTGTCGCCCTGATACTGGGGTCTGCCGCTCTGATACTGGGGTCTATCGTCCTGCGGCTTGTCAGCCAGGGGTCTGTCGCCCTGCGGCCTGTCAGCCAGAGGTTTTTCGCTCTGCGGCTTTTCGCTGTGTTGAACTTTCTCGCCCTGCGATTCACTTTCCGCTGCAGCTGTACTTGATGTTACCGGAAACTCTTCAGAAACTGTTTCAGTAGTTTGAACCGGTTTCTCCTGAAGGGTACTTACCGCTTCATGCTTTTCCTTTACTGCTTTGGTGGGTTCTTTCACCTTTTTAGTATCCTCATGCATCTGTGTAATATCTTCCTTTTCAGCGGCGACTGTTTCTATATTAATTTCTTGTTGCTGCTCCTTTATATTTTCTGTCCGGATGACTTCCGCACTTGCCTGCACCGATGCTTCTCCATGCGAATCAGCCAGATCATTTCTCAAAGCTGGCTGCGTTTTAGCCGTCTCTTGTACGGTGGATTTAGCTGCTTCCTTCACAGGCATATTCTGTGTCGTTTTGTGTTGATCCTGCCTTTGAACCTTATTGAGATCCTTTGCATAATCAGGTCTGTTGTCTCTTACAAACCCGGCGCGGAGCCCTGAATTTGCATCGGATGACCTCACGAAGTCATGCCTTACATCATTTCTGGCTCCTCTGACATCGCCTCTTTGAAAGTCATTTCTCTGGTAGTCGTTTTTCTGAAAGTCATTCCTTTGAAAATCGTTTCTGGACTGCTGGGCAGAATCCTTCATCTCATTTTTACTGTTGATGATTATTTCTGTTGTCCTTATAATACGGGGTGCACTTTTTGTATCCTTTTTCGGCTCAGGTTTCGGTTGAGCAGCTGCAGCTACCGTCGGCGGCACAGCTTTCTTTTCCTCGGGCTCAGCCTTTTTCCCATCATGCTTGATGACACCTATATGCTTGTATAGCGCATCAAGTTCATGATCTTCAAGAAGACTCATATGGTTCTTGACCACCACATTCACTTCCGCGAGTTTTTCCATCAACCTCTTGCTTGTTGTATTCAATTCTTTTGCCAGTTCATATACCCTAACCTTTTCCAAATCTATACACCCCCATGTTCTATACCGCGGTTATCAATCATTTCCTTAAGATGCCCTGCAAAACCTTTTTCGGCTATTGCTACTACAGAGCGTACTTTTTTGCCGGTAAACCTCCCCAGCATTTCCTTTTCTCCAAAGTACCTGATTTCAACATCTCTGTAACTGCACATATCCTTGAATTTCTTTTTGGTATTGTCCGAGGCATCTTCCGATACAATAACCAGGTATACCTTTCCGGCCTTCAACGCCCTTTCGCAGGTCTCATCCCCCGAGAGCAGCTTACCCGCCTTTGTCGCCAGACCCAGAAAGGAGTATATCCTTTCAACCATCAATTTCCCTCCAACTGCTTCTTCAAAGTTTCATAAACTTCTTCATCAATGCGGGCTTCAAAAGCCTTCTCCAGCCTTTTACCTTTTTTCGCCTTTTCGAAGCACTCCAGACTTTTGCAGATATATGCGCCCCTTCCAGCCTTTTTACCTGTAAAATCCACACTGGTAGTGCCTTCCTTGTCTCTAACAATTCTAATTAATTCTTTTTTTGGTTTCATCTCCTGACAGCCAAGGCACATCCTCAAAGGCACTTTCTTCTGCTTCAAGCACGTTCACCCCTATTCCAAATCCTCTGAATCTACTGGATCAGTAAAATTTTCCGATTCCGTAAGATCCTCCGATTCTGCAAGATCCTCCGATTCTGCAGAATATTCTGTATTTTCAGGATCCCCTGTATCATCATCCAATTCTTCAAATTCTTCTTCATCAACATCGTCTTCATCCGAGTTATAGTTTGAATCCATATTGAACATCTGCTGCTCAATTGCCGCCCTAAGCTGGGACTCACTCTTTATGTCAATCTTCCAGCCGGTGAGCTTTGCCGCAAGTCTGGCGTTCTGCCCTTCCTTGCCAATTGCAAGAGATAGCTGGAAGTCCGGCACGATTACCCTGGCCGATCTGCCATCCTCACTTGCATCCACCCTGACGACCTTAGCCGGACTAAGACTGCTTGAAATATACTCTTCCGGATTGCTGCTCCATTTTATTATATCAATTTTTTCTCCCCGAAGTTCATCTACTATAGCCTGAACCCTGGTACCTTTTTGACCGACACATGCTCCTACCGGATCAACATTCTGGTCTCTGGAGAAAACAGCAATTTTCGTTCTGGAACCGGGTTCTCTTGATATACTTTTAATCTCTACAGTACCATCGTGAATTTCAGGTACTTCAAGTTCAAAAAGCCTTTTCACAAGACCTGGATGAGTCCTCGAAACCATTATTTGAGGGCCTTTTGTCGTTTTTTTGACTTCTACTATATAAGTTTTCAGCCTGTCATTGAATCTGTATTCTTCTCCGTTTGTTTGTTCGGATGGAGCAATGATGGCCTCTGTTTTGCCAAGATCAATAATTACATTTTTCCGTTCACTTCTCTGAATAATACCGGTAACGATATCGCCTTCCTTATTATAGTATTCATCGAATATGATTCCCCGTTCAGCTTCACGAATTCGCTGCATGACTACCTGCTTGGCAGTCTGTGCCGCAATTCTGCCGAATTTTCTGGGGGTGACTTCAACTTCTGCTATATCTTCTTCCTCATAATTACCGTTTAATTTTCTGGCTTCTTCAAGAGTAATATCACCTGCATCACTTTCAGGCCTTGAAGTAACTCTTTTCAATGCATACACCTTCACATCGCCGCTAACCCGGTCGATGCTTATCTTCACATTCTGCGTAGAACCGAAATTCCTTTTGTATGCCGATATAAGAGCTGCTTCAATTGCTTCAATCAATACATCCTTCTCAATTCCCTTTTCATTTTCCAATTGTTCCAATGCCTGAATAAATTCTGCACTCATACGCTAACCTCCTGTCATATCCTGAAATGTCCATCAACGCTGCACATACCCATATTGTGCGGCGGCAGACGTTTTACCGGTATTTATGATCCTTAAAATCTTATTAATCGTCTTACAAGAGCGGTATCCTGTCTGTTGAAGCTCATTAATACGCCCTCATCGGTTTTTATATCAACCCTGTCTCCTACCAATCCCAGAAGCTCTCCTTCAAACACTTTCTTACTGTTCAAGGGCTGAAACAATTTGATTTCTACTCTCTCTCCCTTAAAACGTTCATAATCTTTGTCTTTCTTCAGAGGTCTCTCTCCCGGAGATGAAACCTCAAGCATGTAGCTCTGTTTAATCGGATCCGCCTCATCCAGCTTGTCGCTCAACTGCTCGCTTACCGCCTGGCAATCCTCAATGGCGATTCCACCGGATTTATCTATGTAAACCCGCAGATACCAGTTGGCGCCTTCTTTTAAGAACTCAACATCCACAAGTTCGAAGGATAGCGCCTCGACTATCGGCTGCGCCAGTTCTGCCACTACATCTTCCACTTTCTTCTTACCCATATCTACCGGTTTCATTCCTTTCAATCCCGCCTGCAGAGGCTTGCGATCAGCAATATTGCGCTCTGTCAGTTTTCAGGAAGCCTGCAGTCAGAATTCCTTGACTTAAAGACAAAGAGTGGGTTTGGCCCACTCTTTACCAATAAAACTATATGCTTTAGTCCAAGGAGTATTATAACATTATTATCTGTATATATCAACATTTTATTTATAGATAATATGAAAAAGTTAAAGTGTTTAAAACAAACTCATCTGGCTGCTTTCAGGCAAACCTTCCAGACATCCGTTCTGCTGCAGGATCTCAATTACCGTCTTACTGGCCTTTGCCCTGCTCCTCAGGTCTTCAATCGAAATGAATTCACCTTTGGCACGCGCGTCTACAATTGCATTTGCTGCTGATATTCCAAGTCCCTGAAGTGAACTGAGCGGAGGCCTTATACCTGACTCAGTCATCTGGAACCTGACCGCATCGGACCTATAAAGGTCAATCGGCAGAAACGCGATTCCTCTTGAATACATTTCATTCGTGACTTCCAGAATAGTAAGTACATTTTTATCCTTTGCCGTTATCGTATTTCCCAACTTCTCCAATTCGGCTATCTTTCTGCGCACAATCTCTTTGCCGTGTGTCATCAAAGCGGCATCGAATTCATCCGCTCTTACTGTAAAATAGGTCACATAGAATGCCATCGGGTGATAAACCTTGTACCAGCCGATCCTCATCGCGGTTAGTACATACGCTGCGGCATGCGCTTTGGGGAACATGTACTTGATTTTCTTGCAGGAGTCAATGTACCAATCCGGTACGGAATGCTCCCGCATTTCTTCCTCATATTCAGGTTTCAGCCCTTTGCCTTTCCTGACATCTTCCATGATCTTAAAGGCACTCTTGGGCTTAAGACCCCTGTACATCAGATACACCATGATATTGTCCCTGGTTCCTATAACCTCTGAAATGGTGCAGATATTCTCTTTAACCAGATCCTGGGCATTTTTCAGCCAGACATTCGTCCCATGGGAAAGACCGGATATCTGCAATAAATCCGAAAACGTCTTCGGCTTGGTGTCCAGCAGCATCTGCCTCACGAATTTCGTACCGAATTCCGGCAATGCAAACGTGCCTACAGAACTGTTGATATCCTTCGGGGTTATTCCCAGCGGTTCCGTATTAAGAAAAAGCTGCATCACCTTTTCGTCATTCACCGGCACATCCTTCACCCCGATCCCCGTAAGATCCTCAAGATACTTGACCATTGTAGGATCGTCATGTCCGAGTATATCCAGTTTGAGTATCGTATCATGCAGTGAATGGAAATCAAAATGCGTTGTAGTGATATCGGAGCTTGTATCGTCTGCAGGTCTTTGTATTGGTGTAAAATCATATACATCGTTGCCGTCCGGAATTACGATAATTCCCCCGGGATGCTGGCCAGTAGTCCTTTTGATGCCCGTACAGCCGGCAACCAGCCTGTTGATCTCAGCATTTGTCGCTGCCAGCCCTTTCTCATCCACATACTTCTTTACAAAGCCGTAGGCTGTCTTATCCGCCACGGAAGAAATCGTTCCGGCTTTGAACACATTGCCTGTTCCAAAAAGCACTTCCGTATATTTATGGGCTTGTGCCTGATATTCTCCGGAAAAATTCAAATCAATATCGGGCGCTTTGTCTCCGTCGAAGCCAAGGAAAGTTTCAAACGGGATATCATGTCCGTCCCCCTTCAGAAGTGAACCGCAAACCGGACAATCCTTTCGGGGCAGATCGAAACCCGATCCAATGGAACCGTCTGTGATAAACTCCGAATATTTGCACTGTTTGCAGATATAATGCGGCGGCAGCGGATTAACCTCTGTAATCCCCGTCATAGTCGCAGCGAAAGAGGAACCTACCGATCCTCTCGAACCGACGATGTAGCCATCGTCATTTGATTTTTTTACAAGTTTCTCCGCAACGACATACATGACCGCGAAGCCGTTCTTGATAATGGAAGTCAATTCCCTGTCCAGCCTTTGCGTGACTATCTCAGGCAACGGGTCTCCATAAATCTCCCTCGCCCTTTGATATGCAAGTTTTTCTATTTCCTGTTCAGCGCCCTCTATATGAGGAGGATATGTCCCAAGCGGTATCGGAATTATGGTTTCCGTCATGTCGGCAATCAGGTTCGTATTTTCCACAACCACTTCATAAGCTCTTTTTTCGCCCAGATAAGTGAATTCGGCCAACATTTCCTCGGTTGTCCTGAGATAAAGCGGCGCCTGCCTGTCCGCATCCGAATATCCTTGTCCGGACATCAGAATTCTTCGGAAGACCTCATCGCCGGGATCCATAAAATGGACATCACAGGTAGCCACAACAGGCTTCCCCTGTTTTTCACCCAGTTCCACGATACTTCTGTTAATGTCCCGGAGCTGTTCATGTCCCGAAACCTTTCCGTTGAGTACAAGGAACTCATTATTTCCAAGCGGCTGAATTTCGAGATAGTCGTAAAACCTTGCAATTTTCTCAATCTCTTCGCCGCTTTTGCCTTTGATGATCGCACTGTAAAGTTCTCCTGCCTCGCAGGCACTTCCCACGATAAGTCCTTCCCTGTATTTCATCAGAAGACTCTTCGGCACTCTCGGCTTTTTATAAAAATAGTTGAGATGGGACTCGGAGATAATTTTATACAGGTTTTTCAATCCCGTGTTATTTTTAACCAGTATAATTGCATGGAATGATTCTGCCTTGGTATAGTCAAATTGGCCTGCATATACACGATCGATCTCATCAATCGTTTGAACTCCCTTATCACGCAGCAGTTCAATGCATTTAAGAAATATCGCGGCGGTTGCCTCTGCGTCATTGACTGCCCTGTGATGGTTTTCAAGCTTGATATCCAAATGTTTTGCGACAATATCAAGCTTATGCTTGGCAAGCTTTGGGAACAGGTATCTGCTCATCTGAAGCGTATCGATAATAATATTGTTGAATTTTTTGCCGGCCGCCGCTGCATAATACTTGATGAAACCCGTATCAAAGGAGGCATTATGAGCGACTACCGGAAGTTCTCCCGTAAATTCCAGAAAGCTGTCGAGAACTTCCTGGATACCGGGAGCGTCGGCGACCATCGCATCATTGATGCCTGTCAGCTTTGTAATGAATTCAGGAATCGGAATACCCGGGTTGACAAAGGTGCTGAATGTATCCAGGACCTTCCCGTTCAACAGCTTGACCGCACCTATCTCCGTAATTCGATCCTTTTGAGCATAAAGCCCTGTTGTCTCGATATCGAATACGACAAAACCCCCGTCCACCGGGTAGCCTCCCTTTTCAGCCTTATCCCTGCTTACGACCGGAGGCTCATTATCTAAAAGATAACATTCCACGCCGTATATGATCTTAATATTATTCTTTTTACCTGCACTGCAGGCTTCCGGAAATGCCTGCACAACGCCATGATCTGTTATAGCGACAGCCCTGTGTCCCCACTTTGCCGCCCTCTCCACCAGTTTTTCCGCTGAAGTGACCGCATCCATCGCACTCATTTGAGAATGCATATGAAGTTCTACTCTTTTTATTTCTGCATTGTCCATCTTGAGCTTTTTCTCAAGCTGAAGAATGTCAATCGCCATGATTGCCAGTTCTTTGGAATACTTGTCAAACTGAGCTTCACCGCGCACCTTGAAGTACATACCGTTCTGTATCTGCTCGAAGCGCAGATCGTAGTCCTCCTTCTGAACAAATAACTTGACTGTAAGGGAGTTCGAATAATCCGTTATGTCAAAGGAACAAAGAAACCTGTCTCCGCGTATTTCACGGAATGCAACATTAGAAATATCCCCCTTGAAGGCTACCTTCCCTGAATCCTGTGTAACCT
>JAEWQC010000323.1 GCA_023399355.1 Bacillota bacterium
GACTTGCGACTATATAAAAGAGAATGTAAAAGAGAATGTAAAAGAGAATGTAAACGAGAATACTAAAGAGAATGATCAAGATTAAAATGTTAAAGATTAAGATGTTAAATAATAAAATGCTAAAGAATAAAATACTAAAAAATAAAATGCTAAAGAATAGAATGCCAAAGGGGTCACCCGAGGCTGGGAATCAACATCATGTCGGATAAAACAGTAAATATAATCGGAGCCGGGCTTGCAGGCAGTGAAGCAGCCTGGCAGGCGGCAAAAAGAGGTATAAAGGTCAAACTTTTTGAAATGAAGCCTCTCAAATATTCACCGGCACATCATCTTGAATCTTTTGCGGAACTGGTATGCAGCAATTCGCTGAGATCAGACAGACTGGAAAATGCAGCAGGTTTGCTCAAAGAAGAAATGCGTCTGCTGGACTCATTGATTCTGCGCTGCGCAGATGCAACCAGACTGCCTGCCGGAGGTGCACTTGCCGTGGACCGGCTGGGTTTCTCTGAGATGGTCACGAGGGAATTGTCCAATCATCCAAATATAAGTATTATAAATGAAGAGGTTTCCGAACTTCCGAAGGATGGTATCGCGATCATCGCTACCGGCCCACTTACTTCGACGGCCTTATCCGAATGCATAGCAGGATTGACGGGAAAGGAAGCGCTTTACTTTTATGATGCTGCCGCACCGATTGTGACAAGGGAATCCATCAATATGGATGTTGCATACCTCGCATCACGTTATGGCAAGGGGTCCGATGATTATATAAACTGCCCGATGAACAGGGATCAGTATGAAATATTTCAGAGGGAACTTGTGAGTGCAGAAGTAGTGCCGCTCAAGATTTTTGAAAAAGAGATCCTTTTCAGCGGTTGTATGCCTGTGGAGAGCATGGCCGGGAAAGGCTATGATACACTTCGTTTCGGTCCGCTCAAGCCGGTAGGACTTGCAGACCCTCGCACCGGTGAAGAACCGCATGCCGTTGTCCAACTGAGACAGGATAACAAGGATGGCACACTTTACAATATTGTGGGCTTTCAGACCCATTTGCGATGGCCGGAGCAAATGAGGGTGTTCAGACTGATACCAGGCCTTGAAAGTGCAGAATTTGCGCGTTATGGAGTCATGCACAGGAACACCTACATTAATTCACCCGGACTTCTTGATGCTACGTATCGTATAAAGTCCAGGCCGGATGTATATTTTGCCGGACAGATAACCGGAGTTGAAGGTTATATCGAGTCGGCGGCTTCGGGTCTAGTTGCCGGGATCAATGCAGCTTTAAGCTGTCTTGGGAAGCCGGGACATGTATTTTCACCCGAGACGGCCATCGGCTCAATGGCAGCTTATATCTCCGGCAATGCCGTCAGTAAATTCCAGCCTATGAATGTCAGCTTCGGCTTGATAAAGCCGCCTGCGGGAAAATTCAAAAAGAAGCAGGAAAAATACCTGAAAATAGCGGAAAATGCATTGGAACAAATAAGAAATATTGACATTTAACAACATATTATAAATGAATACATGAAGAAAATTTAGAAAATGCCACAATATATTGTCAAAAAGCAAATAAAGCCACATTATGTAGTTGTATTTGTCATTTCATTGTGTTAAAATCAAATTATTAATATGGAATATTATGTATATGTTAATTATGTTAATAATGACTGCTCCAAATTTTTTTAAAGGATATTAAGGGAATATGTCGAAATAAATAATGGATAGTTTTTAAACTTTAGTTAGAGTGAGAAAGGATGGCAGGCTGTATGTTGGAAAAGCTGACAAGCAGTTTGGATTTGAGGGCAAAGGCACTTGATGCAACCTGGACTCGTAACGAAGTAATTGCACAGAATATTGCGAATGTCGATACTCCGGGCTATAAGGCTAAAACCGTCCGGTTTGAGGAATATCTGGCGGATGCGTTGGATAAGGATGGTTTTAAGGGAAATACGACTGAAAGCAGACATATAGAGATAGGCGGAGGCAATCCGGACAACGTGGGGATCAAGGTCACGACGGAAGGAAGCAACCTCAGTACAAGACTTGACGGGAACAATGTTGATATTGAAAGCGAAATGGCTTCGATGGCGAAAAACGATATCAGATATAATGCGATCACACAAAGTGTGAGCAGTGGTTTTGCCAGACTCAGATCTGCTATAAAGGAAGGGAGGTAATGAATCATGGGTTATTTCGGAGCGCTTGATATCGGAGCCTCGGCTCTGACAGCACAGAGACTGAGAATGGATACCATCTCCCAGAATATCGCAAATGCAAACACCACCCGTACGGAGGATGGTACTCCTTATCGAAGGAAAGAGGTCCTGTTCGAGGAGAAATCCGAGGGTACCCCATTTTCCGAGTATCTTACCGACAGCAGCAAACAATTTATCGGCAAGGGCGTCAAGGTCTCCAAGATTGTGGAGGACAGCAGTCCTTTTAAGAGGGTATATGATCCGGGTAATCCGGATGCGGATACGGATGGGTACGTTCAGATGCCTAATGTGGACATCATTACTGAAATGGTTAACATGATATCTGCAACGAGAGCATATGAAGCGAATGTAACATCGATCAACACGACAAAGAGCATGGCGATGAAAGCTCTGGAAATCGGAAGATAATAAAGCTTGTTTGACACATCAGGTAAAATATTGATGTTATCTGAAAGATAAAGGGGGTATATTGTATGGCCCTTAACCAGATAGGGACGATTGGTTCACTGGCACCGTCGAGGTCTTTATTTGAAACGGTGGAGAAACAGGATTCGGTCAATGATGCAACAGCAGCTTTTTCCGATTATCTGAACCAGGCGATGAACAACACAAACAGCCTGCTGCTTGACGCCGATAAACAGGCTGATGATTTTGCCGTCGGCAAGACGGATAATATCCACCAGGTGCAGATTGCTGCGCAAAAAGCTGATATTGCACTTCAGTTTACCATGCAGATAAGAAGCAAAATCCTTGATGCCTATTCGGAGATCATGCGGATGCAGATTTGATAGGAAAGACTTACTAATGAAGAATATTGTTACAGGATGGTGAGATAATGCCTGATGTAATCAAAAAATATTTAGATCAGCTCAAAGAGTTCTGGGGTAGCCTTGAAAAGCCA
Source organism: Bacillota bacterium (assembly GCA_023399355.1). Taxonomy (GTDB): domain Bacteria; phylum Bacillota; class Clostridia; order Acetivibrionales; family DTU013; genus UBA1305. Next base: position 3,118 of record JAEWQC010000323.1, read on the forward strand.
CAAAAGACGCGACTTTACATAACTTCCGCCATCGTAGCGGTTGCCATTATCATCAGTATTTTTGTGCTTACCAAACCAAACAGGATGGTATTGTTTTCAAATTCCGACCAGAAGCAAATCGGGGCTATGGTTGCAATCCTTAACGACAATAGTATTTGGAATGAAGCGCAGAACAACGGCACCAGCATTGTCATCGATTCCAAAAATAACAACAAGGCCCAGATCCTTCTTGCGCAGGCGGGTTATCCGAAGGACGGCATGACTTTTGAGGATGCAATCTCCAAGATTGGGATTACTACGACGGATAGTGACAAGAAACACATTTGGAAAGCGCAGCAGATATCCGACCTGGAAACAAAGATTAAAATGCTTGATAATATCGATAATGCGGCAGTCACACTAGCCACGCCTGAGAGCTCTATTTTCGTTCAGGAGGGGAAGGATCAGCCCAGGCCGACAGCCTATGTCATGATAGAGCCCAACAAGAAGCTTACCGATGCACAGGTGGAAGGCATCGTGATGCTTGTCTCAAGAAGCGTTGAGAATCTCAATCCCAAAGATGTCACCGTTGCAGATAATAACAGCAACATTCTCAATGGAAGCAGTTCTGATGATTCCATCAATACCGTGAACAGCCAGGAAGAAATGAGACGCCAGCGCGAGAACGAACTTCAACAGAAAGTTCTGGATTATTTCAGCGTAGGTCAGTTTGATAATTTTGACACACTCAGAGTTGTAGCACATGCAACACTGGATTTCGATAAAGACAAAGCAACGATCAAATCGATCACCAATCCGCAGGGAATGGATGCAGGCGCGGTCATCAGCAATAAATCGACCGAGGAGACCATCAAGAATGGCACTGCAGGTGGTGCAGCAGGACTGGATTCCAATCCCGGCACGACAAACAATCCCTCCTATCAGGTAGGGTCCGATGGAAATTCCGATTATTCCGACAAATCAAACGAGACCAACTTCGGCTATGACGAAAAAATGCAGGAGACGGAAAAGGCTACAGGTAAATTGATCCCTGAAGAATCCGGGCTTGCGATTTCTCTGTGGTATGGGAAAAAAGTCACGGATGCTGCCAAGATCGACGATCCCTTCATCAACGAGTTAAAAACGGCTGCGAGCATGGCAACAGGCGTGCCGGTAAAAAACATATCGGTGAGCAAGATGAAGCTTGCCCAGCCGGAGGTTGTGAAGATTCCGATGAATGACAGGATTAAACAACTGGTTACCGATTACGGTTTCTTCGTACTGATGCTGCTGTTGATCATTAGCCTTCTTATTGTAGGAATGCCGCGCAAAAAGAAACAGGAGGAAGAAGTCCTGCAGCCCGTTATGGCCGGCGGTGGCGCAGGAGGCGGGCCCAAATTCATTGTCCCGGATCAGGAAGATCCGCTGCCTGAAATTGAGCTGGAAGAAAGATCTGAAATCAAGAAACAAATTGACAAGTTTGTAAAACAGAAACCGGATGCAGTTGCACAGCTTTTGAGAAACTGGCTTTCTGATGAATGGGATGGTTAGGAGTACGCCGTAAACTAATATAAGTAGATTTTTAGGTCGTTTTTCTGTCCAAAACTTTCAAAAAAACGGTGAATATCTGGATATTTAGCGCTCTTTTGAAAAAATCCGGGTGGAAACAATGAACAAAAAGATACCTGCAGGAGTTTCAAGGCAGACTCCTTAGGCTTACAATACCTTTTGGGAAAGGCTGACATATATGGCGAGGTCATCAGGTGCAAAATCCGATCGTACCGGCCGCGAAAAGGCCGCAATGCTTTTGATTTCCATTGGGCCTGAAAAATCAGCGGAAATTTTCAAGCATTTGAAAGAAGAGGAGATTGAACAACTCACTCTTGAAATTGCAAATATAAGAACGGTATCTCCTGAGGAGAAAGAAAGGGTCATGGAGGAATTCTACCAGATCTGCCTTGCCCAGGAGTATATTGCAGAGGGTGGTATCGGGTATGCCAAAGAAATATTGGAGAAAGCCCTTGGCACACAAAAAGCCCTTGATGTGATTAACAAGCTGACGGTCTCCCTGCAGGTCAGACCTTTTGAGTTCGTCAGAAAAGCAGACCCGTCACAGCTTCTGAACTTTATCCAGAAAGAGCATCCGCAGACAATCGCACTGATACTGGCTTATCTCAAACCGCAGCAAGCCTCCATTGTTTTGGCTGCACTGCCCCAGGACAAACAGGCGGATGTTGCAAGGCGTATTGCTACAATGGACAGAACTTCCCCGGAAGTCATCAAGGAGGTTGAAAGAATCCTTGAAAAGAACCTGTCATCTCTGGTTACGGAGGACTTCACAGCAGCCGGCGGTGTACAGGCCATCGTCAATATTCTCAATACGGTGGACAGAGGTACCGAAAAATACATTATGGAAACTCTTGAAATTGAAGATACGGATCTTGCCGAGGAAATCAGGAAAAGAATGTTTGTATTCGAAGATATTCTTACGCTGGACAACCGCTCCATTCAGAGATTCCTCAGAGACGTGGAAAACAATCAGCTTGCTATTGCTCTCAAGGGCGCCACGGAAGAAGTGCAGAAGACCATATTTGGAAATATGTCCAAGCGCCTGTCGGAAATGATAAAAGAAGATATCGAATTCATGGGCCCTGTCCGGTTGAAGGATGTTGAAGAGGCACAGCAGAAGATCGTCAATATCATCAGGAAGCTTGAAGACGCTGGTGAAATTGTCATATCCAGAGGCGGAGGCGATGAAATCATTGTATAGCAAGATTGTAAAGAACGACCAGATTACATATGGTGCGCCGTTCCAAATCAGAATTCCTCTGAACCTGCAGAATATATCACAATTTGAGGAGGAGTCCGAAGAGGAATTTGCGGAAGATATTCGTGAAGGTGATACAGTGCCTCCTACTCCGGAAGAACTGCTGGAAAAGGCGCGTCAGGAAAGTGAACTGATTATTAGGGAAGCCGGTTTCGAAGCTGAAAGGTTGCTTGAGCAAGCAAGGAAGACGGCGGAGGAAAATGCTGCAAATACTCTGGAGGAGGCGTGGCAGAAGGGCTATGGCGAAGGTATGGAGGCTGCCCGTCAGCAAAACGAGTCAATCCTTTCAGAGGCTGAAGAAATTCGCATGGTCGCATCAGAAGAACATGACAGTATCATGGCCGGCATGGAAACGGAAATTGTTGAACTGGTGCTTGGAGTTGCACGAAAGGTGATCGCCTGCGAGATTTCAAGCAATAAAAATGCTATTATACAGCTTGTAAAAGAAGCGATGCAGAACTGTTCCAATAAAAACGGAGCAATTCTTAGAGTCTCGCCCGAAGATTTCGAAAGTTTGAATGAAAACATGGATGAATTGCTGATCACGGCTGAAGGTGCCGATGGCCTCAACATAAAGAAGGATAGTACGCTAAGGCAGGGAGACTGCATTGTTGAAACTTCTCTGGGAAGCGTAGATGCGGGTGTGGAAACCAAACTGGGTAAAATTGGGGAAGCCTTTAAAGAACAGCTTGAAGGCAGATGAACATATGCATATAGACCTTCTGAAATACCGCAGCATACTGGAAAAATCGGATTTCATAAAGTATTACGGAAAGGTATCGAAGGTGGTTGGCCTTACCATAGAATCGGACGGCCCGGAGGTCGATATCGGAGAGCTGTGCACGATACATGCCTCCAGGGGGAAACGTGTCATAAATGCCGAGGTTGTCGGCTTTAAAGATAACAAGGTTCTTTTGATGCCCCTGGGCGAAATGACCGGAGTAGGACCTGGAAACCTTGTTGTAGCCTCGGATTCAGTATTGAAGATCGGTGTGGGGAAAGAATTGAAAGGGCGTGTGCTTGACGGCCTTGGTTTTCCGATCGACAACCTGGAGCCCATCAAATCAGAATTGTATTATCCAATCAATAATAAGCCTCCGCATCCATTAAACAGGAAAAGGATAACAGAGCCGCTGACGCTTGGCATTAAAGCGATAGACGGTCTTTTAACCGTGGGCAAGGGACAGCGCATTGGCATTTTTGCAGGCAGCGGCGTTGGAAAAAGCACATTGATGGGTATGATAGCGCGAAATACCAAAGCCAATGTGAATGTAATCGCGCTTATTGGAGAACGAGGCAGAGAAGTGCGGGAATTCATTGAAAAAGATCTTCAGGAAGAAGGCCTTTCCCGTTCCGTGGTAGTGGTTGCAACATCCGATCAGCCGGCTTTGGTAAGACTTAAGGGAGCCTTTGTCGCTACGGCGATAGCCGAATATTTCAGGGATCAGGGCAAGGATGTCCTGCTGCTGATGGATTCGTTGACAAGGTTTGCCATGGCGCAGAGGGAGATAGGTCTTGCAATAGGAGAACCACCTGTTTCGCGCGGCTACACGCCCTCGGTGTTCGGGGTTATGCCAAAATTGCTGGAACGTGCAGGTAATTCAAACAAAGGTTCCATAACCGGACTTTACACCGTCCTGGTTGATGGCGACGACATGACAGAGCCTGTCACAGATGCGGCAAGGGGAATCCTGGACGGGCATATTGTACTCTCCAGATCGCTTGCCAATCGAAACCAGTATCCGGCAATTGATGTACTCTCAAGCATCAGTCGTGTCATGTCCGATATCATTTCACCAGAACATAAAAAGATTTCCTCTGAGCTTAAAAAAGCACTTGCGATATACAGGGATGCGGAGGATCTCATAAATATCGGGGCCTATGTCAAGGGCAGCAACGCTAAAATTGATTATGCGATTGACTTGATTGAGGGGATTACAAGTTTCACCCTGCAATCTGTTGAAGACCGGTTTACCTTTGAAGAGGTGCTCGAGAAACTCAACAATGTGTTTGAAAGGTGAGCAGGGTGAATAGATGGCTACGTTCAGTTTTAAACTTCAGCCTGTCCTAAACGTCAGAATCCAGCAGGAAGACAATCTTAAGAATGAACTCGGCAAAGCCGTACAGAACCTGGAAGCTGAGAAACATCGGCTACAGCTGCTTGAAAATGCATTAAGCAATCTGGTGGATGAATTCAACGAAAAAACAAAAAAAGCCACAGTCCATTCATTAATAGAATTTAACGGATACTTATCAGTGCTGAATGCCAAAATCAAGCTTCAAAAAGAAAATGTAAATATTGCCGCTCAAAATGTCGATAATGTAAGAGAAGAACTGGTCAAGGCTGTCAAAGAGAGGCAGATTATTGACAAGTATAGGGAAAAGAAGCTGGAAGAATACGCGCAGGAGCAAAAAAGACTTGAACAGCGAACAAATGATGAAATTGTCTCATACAAACATGGAACTGATTTTGCAGAAAATGACGAATAACGAATGATGAATGACATATAGAAGCAATTCAGGAGATTGAGGATGGCAAAAAGTGTCGATGCTAAGACAAAAGCTGAAAACCCCAGATCGCAAAACAGCGGAAAGAAGGGAAGAGGTGTCCTATTTACACTTCTGACGTTCCTGACAGTCATTGTCGTACTCGCAGCGGTATTCGGAGGGGTTTTTTATTTTGTAATACATAACAACGTTCACGGACTAGCCGACAGATACCGTTCCAGTATTCAGAACATCCCCATTGCAAAGCTTGCACTGCCGAAAGCTGCAGATCCGCTTGATCCAAAGAATATGACGGCAGAGGAAATCAAAAAGAAATACGTGGAATTCAGAAGTGAAAATACATCGCTAACGAAGCAATTGGCCGACAGGAATACAAAATTAAGTGAAGCGCAGAAATATAAGTCGGACTTGGATAAGATGAAACAGGAGAGCGAAAAACAGCAGCAGGATGTGAAAGACCGTCAGGCAGTACTGGATCAGAAGGAACTGGAACTCAAGGCTTTAAAAAAGACATTGGATGAGCTGACCGCAGCCGGCAACAAGGAAGCCTTTAAAACTTATTTTGAGTCGGTCGACCCTGAGAATGCAAAGCTGATCTATGCGGAAGTGGCAAAGCAGCTGCAGGCTGATGTTAACACCAAAAAGTTTGCGCAAATCTATGCAGCAATGGATGCTGCAGCTGCTTCCAAGATATTTGAGCAACTCGGAACTTCCCAAATGGACATGATTGCTCAAACCCTGCAGGCAATGAGTAAGGAGAACTCCTCCGCAATACTGGCATCAATGACCCCTGCATTCGCAGCACAGTTAACGAAAAAGCTGGATGCACTTTATAAGGGGAATTGATAGATATCAAAAGATCGAAAGGAGGTGAAAAAATGACGTTAAAAGAACTGATGCTTGGAAGTATTCAATCCGGTCAAGGCGCCGCAATGATGCAGCTTGGGGCTCAAACCACCCAGAAGACAGGCAATAAGAGCGAAAACACGGTATTCGGTGAAATACTTGGAAGTAAAATGAATAGTACCGCCGACAAACAGTGCAGTGTTAAAAGGTCTGATGACGATTTGCCATCAAACAGGAAGAGTGCGGATCCGATGCCTGCAGCAGACGAAAGCAAACCCAAATTTCTTACTTACAGGGAAGCAAATAATTTCAGAACAAAACAAGTATCCTCCGAATCCTCGTCTGCAAAAGAAGTAAAAACCAATGACAGGATGGACACCAAATCTGTCAGCCGGGAGGATGAATCAAAGAAAAAAGCGGCACAGGACGAGATGCCTAATAACATGCTTCAGGCCATTGCTCAGATATTGGGCGTAGACATGAAGGATTTGCAGAAGCTTTTGGACAAGGCGGGTATTACAACCGAGTCCTTCAACAATCCGGGCAGCCTTAGCGACAATGTATCAAAACTATCGCAGCTGATGGGTCTTGACAAGGAACAGCAGGCAACTTTGCTAAAACTGTTTGAGATGACAGGAAATGTTCTTGATTCCATCGGGAGTACCTCTGAAGAGACGGATGCAATTCCTGTGAACGCTCAGAATGCATCGACCCGGAAGAAGGCTGGAGAGGGCTTGGAACTGATTGGCAAAGCTGACGCTGTACTTCCTCAGGAGCTTGACAAAACAGCACAAACTCCAGATCAGACAATGGATGCACTGTTGGCAAAACTGGACGGCAAAATTAAAATCCGTCTGAACGAACTGGGGAATGAACTGGAAAAGAGTCAAGATTCGGTCGAAACCTCATTGAAGCAGATATTGCAGCCCTTGATGGACAAGACAGCCGGCAAAATGCAGGAAATTTCACAATCGGAGGATGGGGCAAGCGGAACAGCAGAAACTGAATTAGCGGCTCCGGCAGCAACCGATACGGCAGCTTCGAAAAATGAAGGAGATGGGCAGCAAACCCAGGCAAAATCGGAAAAAGAGGCAGTTGTACAGCAACCGGCAGTATCAGTGAAGGAAATACAACCACAAACGGCTTTTGTTGTACAGCCAGACAAACCAATCATGATCGATGCTGTAGAGAAGGCAGTCATTACAAAGACACCGGTAGATGCAAAAGAAATCATCAGCCAGGTTATTGAAAAGGCAAAGGTTATCCTTACGCCGGACAAATCCGAAATGATTATGGATCTGAAGCCGGACAGTCTCGGCAAGATCTCCCTTAAGGTAGTGACCGAAAATGGAATTGTCATGGCAAAGTTCGTGGCAGAGAATCAGCAGGTCAAACAGGTCCTGGAGACGAACATGCAGCTGCTGAAGGATTCTCTTGAGAAGCAGGGCATGAATGTTCAAGGCTTCAGTGTTTCAGTACGGCAGGATTCGGATCGTTCGGCTGAAAACTGGAAACAAGCTGATGGCAGCAAAAGCTTTAACACTGGCAGGACGGAATATCAAATCCCTGGTATTAACGGCAGCCTGGCCGCAACAATTGAAGCAGCGGGCAGTAACAATCCTTACACCTGGGGAAGCAGTACAATCAATTTGACGGCATAGGAGGTGAAAAAAGAATGAGCGATGTTACAACAGTCAGCAGTACACAAAAAACAATACAACAGATTATAGACGAAAATTCAGCATCTGCTGGCGACAGAAAGACTGGAGAGCTCGGCAAGGACGATTTTCTGAACCTTCTGGTTACTCAGCTCAGATATCAGGATCCCCTGAATCCGACAGACGATAAGGAATTCATCGGGCAAATGGCACAGTTCAGTGCTCTGGAACAAATGCAGAACCTGAACAGCAGCTTTACGGCTACCAAGGCATATGGGCTTATCGGCAAGGGTATCACTGCAAACATCACAGATCCTGCGACGGATGAGACTACCGTGGTCACAGGCGATGTCGACAGTATAAAAGTGACTTCCGGTAAATATTATGCCGTAGTAAAAGGACAGGATATTCCGGTGGAAAATATCACCAATGTCTCGGACAGCATATACTCGACCAACAATCTGTCGGCTTATACGAATCTGCTTGGTTACAATGTCAACGGTATCGTTTACGACAATGAAAACGGTGACATGATTGCAGTGAATGGCAACGTCAATGCGCTTCAGAAGGGCGTTTACGAGGATTATGCGGTAATGGACGGTGTCAGCGTTGAGATTGCAGGACTTGATACTACGGTAAAGACTACGGATGCAGATTATGTGAAGAATCAGTTGACGACAGCATATCAGAATAAAACAGAGATTGCGATTATCATCAAGGACAGCAGTACGGGTAAAAGCGTTCCTGTTACAGCAAAACTGGCAAGTCTTGATATTTCACCGACTACCGGAAAGATCACAGCCGTGCTGAACGGTCTGCATGTTCCACTTGAGAGTATAACGAATATCACCAAACCGGCAGCAGCAACAGGTACAACAACAGGTTCCGAGTCGACTGAACAGGCAGGTGTCAATGATGGTAATTGACAGTTCAGGCAACAGTATTAACAGGCCGATCATTACCGGCAAACCATCCGCCATCAGTGGTAATCAGACAAGCTCGAACAGGCAGAACACTACTGCGGCAATTGGATTTGACAGTGTACTGAAACAAAAACTGGCTGAAAAGGATGAAATCAAATTTTCCAAGCACGCTGAACTCAGACTCCAGTCACGCAATATCAGCCTGACACAGGCACAGAAGGACAAGATGAAGGAAGCAGTAGCAAAAGCCGAGTCAAAAGGTGTTAAGGATTCACTTGTACTGATGGACAATATGGCGTTTGTGGTGAATGTTAAGAACAGGACGGTTATTACAGCGGCAAACAGCAATGAACTGAAGGAAAATGTATTCACAAACATCGACGGAGCAGTAATAATATAACAGCCGGACCCTTTCGGGAGGCTGGACATCCCCGAATGACAGACGGGATGGAGTTGCAACAATGAAGGAGGTCGAACATCAACTATGATGAGATCAATGTTCTCAGGTGTGTCGGGATTGAGGGCGCACCAGACAAGAATGGACGTAATCGGCAACAACGTTGCCAACGTCAACACGGTCGGTTTCAAATCGGGAAGGGTAACCTTCCAGGAAATATTCAGCCAGACGCTTAAAGGAGCAAGCTCACCTGACGCCGCAACCGGCAGGGGCGGTACAAACCCGATGCAGATAGGCCTCGGTCTTGGTGTAGGAGCAGTTGACACCATTATGACAAGAGGAAGTCTTCAAAGAACCGACAACCCGACAGATATGTCTGTTGAAGGGGACGGGTTCTTTATCTGCAAGGGGGGCAGCGCTGATACCTTCAAGTTTACCAGAGCCGGTAACTTCAGCATTGATAAGCTGGGCAACCTCGTTACAGGCAGCGGCTTGAATGTGTATGGCTGGCAGAAGTTAAAGACGGATGGCAGCGGCGATTTTGATACGGAATCACCAATCGAGCCAATTAATTTATATTCGGATAATTATAGAAACAAGAGGATTATTGCTGCAAAGTCTACAACAAAGGCGGAGTTGTCAGGCAATTTAAATGCAGCATTCCGAGATCTCGCAACAGTTCCATTGCCGGCAAATACTGATACATTTACTGTTCCAATGACTATTTATGATAAGCTTGGTAATGATTATAAAGTAAATGTTAATTTCCAGAAAGCTACATCAGTAGCAACAGGTTCGACATGGAACTGCACCATTGCACCTCCAACTGGAATGACAGCCGCACCACCTTCGGCGACTATTACGTTGGCATTTGATGCGAATGGAGCGTTGACTACCACCCCTTCTAATGTAGATGTACTGGTTACACCTCCTGCAAGTGCAGGTACAGGCAGCTTTACCATGAATCTCGATTTCTCTAAAATAACAAGTTTTGCATCGGACAACTCGGTCAAGCCTAAATCCGTCGATGGATACCCCTCTGGCAGCCTTGTCACTTTCAGTGTAGGTGCGGACGGAATTCTGACCGGTATCTATGACAATGGCCAGCAGCAGTCTCTCGGGCTCATGGCGCTGTCGGGCTTTGAGAATCCTGCAGGTCTGCAGAAGGTGGGCGATAACATGTACATACCGACCACCAACTCAGGGGACTTCAAAGCGGTCAAGGCGGGGTCGAACGGTGTTGGGACACTGAACCCCGGAACCTTGGAAATGTCGAATGTCGACCTTTCCAAGGAGTTCACGGATATGATCATCACCCAGAGAGGCTTCCAGGCGAACAGCAGGATTATCACGACATCGGATGAAATGCTGCAGGAACTGGTCAATCTCAAGAGGTAATACTGCAACTGAGTAGTACGGTAACATAAAAATCCGCAGGTGCGCCTGAAAGGGGACACCTGCGGAAAATAAGCGGAAGACGGCGGGAATGCAGGGTATTCGATGATAATTTCAATAAATATACAAAAACCGTCAATTTATGAAATTGTCTATTGAGTTTTTGAGGTAAAAATATTATGATTAAATTAACCAGGCTTAACGGCTCGGTCTATGTCCTGAACTGTGAACTGATTGAGACGGTTGAAGCGACACCGGATACGGTGATATCGACAACCGAAGCCAAGAAATATGTTTGCAAGGAATCTGTAGATGAGGTTATTGCCAGAATTATTGAATTCAAAGGCAGAATTCAGATTTTTGCAAATAAAAGATAATGTAAAAAAGATATGGAACCTTAGCTTTTTTGCAGATATCCTACATTCAGTTTTTCGCTGCAAAACTTTTTTGATTCCGCTTAAATAATTTTGCAGCATATTTTACACAAATGACAAGAGGGGGCATAAATTTTGGAGTCTAAAGGTATGTTCTTCATATTGATGATAGTAGTTGTGGTTCTCGCGCTTACATTGGCGGCACTTGCAGGGTATTTATTCATCGTGCAGGGTTCGTCGAACAACAAGAGCGAAGCTATTGCATCGACAGAGCCCAAGGTCAAAGAAATTCCCAAGGAAGAGGATCTGGTTAAGATTCCTTTATATGATGGCAAACGTTACTTCAATTTGAAGAACGAGGATCCCCAAAAAATTGCCATGATGCAGGTCAATGTCATTCTCAAATGCCATAAGACACTTAAGGAAAAAGAAAATAAAAAGGTAGTTGTCGAAAATTTGATTACAGAGGCTTATTCTGATGAAATTCAGGAGCTTGTAGTCCGGTTTTTTCTGACCAAAACAATTGATGATGTCAAGAATGTAGAGATTATGGATAAGGCAAAAGCTGAGTTGTTAAAAGAAATCAACGCGCTTTTGAACGAAGGTGCAAAGAAGCCGGAAGAGATTGTTTATAAGGTAATTTTCTCCGAATGGCTATTCCAGTAGGAGGTGGTTTAAGTGGGAGATATTCTGTCTCAAAATGAAATAGATGATCTGCTTAAAGCGCTAAGTACGGGTGAGATAGACGCTCATGAGATGCAGTCCACTACGCAGGAAAAAAAGATAAAGAGCCATGATTTCAAGCGGGCAAGCAAATTTGCCAAGGATCAGATTAAAACGCTCAATATCATTTATGACAACTATGCACGTCTTGTGACAAACTTCCTTACCGGTTATTTACGAACGCTTGTGCAGGTCGATGTTGTTACGGTTGAAGCATTGCCATACAGTGATTTCAGCAATTCAGTGTCCAATCCGGTCATTCTTTCCATTATAGATTTTGCCCCGTTAACCGGTTCGATCATCCTTGAGATCGAGCCCCATATTGCATTTGCACTGGTTGACAGGATACTTGGCGGCAAGGGTTCCTCAATGGAGAGGGTCAGGGAATTTACTGAAATAGAGCTGGCAATCATTGAAAGAATTATTATCCAGATATTAAATCTGATGCGTGAACCGTGGGAAAACGTGCTTTCGATAAGGCCAAGGCTCGATAAGATCGAGACAAATGCCCAGTTTGCACAGATCGTTGCACAGAATGAAACGGTCGCTCTGATCACGCTTAGTGCGCGTGTAGGGGATGTGGACGGTATGATCAACATATGCATCCCGCATATGGTTGTCGAGCCGATCGTCTCGAAGCTCAGCACGAAATTCTGGTTCTCGAATGTAGAAAAAGAAGCAACTCCGGAAATGAAGGAGAATATAGAGATCAGGGTGCGTAATACCATGGTGCCGCTCAAGGCCATCCTGGGGAAGACAACCATATCGGTAAATGATTTCATTGAGCTGCAGATCGGGGATGTGCTGCCGCTGGATACGGGAATCAATGAGGATATGGAGGTACAGGTAGGGGAACTTTTAAAATTTTATGCAACGCCTGGTGTTAAGAAGAACAAGGTTGCCATTAAAATTTCAAAGGTTCTGAAGAAGGAGGATGAATAGTATGGGAGACATGTTGTCGCAAGCTGAAATAGATGCTTTATTGAATGGTACATCAGTGGATGATGCCGCAGATACAGCCGGCGGATCCGGTGGTGAATTATCACCGCAGGAAATTGATGCATTGGGTGAGATAGGCAATATAAGCATGGGAACCTCTGCCACAACCTTATTTACACTGTTGGGGCAGAAAGTCGTCATCACCACGCCGCAGGTTACCTTAAGCAACTGGGATGATATTTCAAGGGAATATCTGAATTCGCATGTTGCCGTAAGAGTTGAATATACGCACGGGCTTGTCGGAAGCAACCTGCTGATCATGAAGGAACAGGATGTAAAGGTAATTACCGACCTGATGATGGGCGGCGACGGCAGCAATACATCGGAACCGCTGTCCGACCTGCACCTTAGTGCCATAAGTGAAGCCATGAACCAGATGGTTGGCTCCTCCTCGACGTCCATGTCCGCCATGTTCGATAAAAGGATTGACATTTCACCTCCGAAGGCTTTTATGCTGGATATTGGAAACATGCAGCAAAACATCGGAATAACCGGATCCGAAATGATTGTGAAGATTGCCTTCAAAATGATTATCGGTACGCTGATCGACAGCGAAATCATGCAGATACTTCCAATTCCTTTTGCGAAGAAATTGGTCGAAAATTTGTTGAACATGGATACCGGCAGCGGCACGTTCAATGTACCAAGTTCGCCGAAGCAACAACCCGAGCCTCCAAGACAAAATATGGTTCAGCCGCCACAGCCGCCTCAGCAATTCACGCCGCCGCAGCAGGCACAACAGTTTACACCACCGCAGCAGAATTATCAGCAGGATTACGGATATGAGACACAGGCAGTCTGGAACGGCAATGACCAGAAGCAGGCCAGAGAACCTGTCAATGTACAGCCTGCGCATTTCCAGAATTTCGATGACAGCAGGATCATTCTTGAAAAAAAGAACATCAGCCTGATTATGGATGTACCGCTGCAGGTGACTGTTGAACTGGGACGCACACAAAAATTGATAAAGGACATCCTTGAGTTCGGTCCCGGTTCGATTATCGAACTCGATAAACTGGCTGGAGAACCTGTTGATATTCTTGTTAACGGAAAAGCTATTGCCAAGGGAGAAGTCGTAGTCATTGACGAGAGTTTCGGGGTAAGGATAACCGACATCATTCACCCAAGTAAAAGGCTTTAATACGAAAAACAGGATATTTTGATTGACTTTGTCGGATTAGGAAATATAAAGTATAATCAAGGAATAATTTTCCTTGATTATACTGCAATGAAATGTTAACATAAACATAGACAGCTCTATACTCACACAATAAGGGGAGAGATTTATGGGAAAAAGAATTTTAATTGTGGACGATGCTGCTTTCATGAGAATGATGATCAAGGACATTCTGTCCAAAAATGGTTATGAAGTGGTAGGCGAAGCCGAACATGGTGGACGTGCAATTGAAAAGTACAAGGAATTGGTTCCTGATCTTGTAATTATGGACATTACAATGCCTGAAGTAGATGGTATACAGGCTGTCAAAGAAATTCGCAAAATTAATTCGGATTCCCAGGTTATCATGTGTTCTGCCATGGGTCAGCAGGCAATGGTTATCGAATCGATACAAGCCGGCGCAAGGGATTTTATTGTAAAGCCGTTCCAGGCAGAGAGGGTAATTGAAGCTGTTAAGAAAGTATTGGGCTGATATTCCTGTACATACGACAATACATCTGGGCCGGCTGCAGTATTGACGGCCGGCTGGGAACTGGGGGAGTTTTATGGGGGTAATGGATTATTTAAAAGTCATATTGCTTCTGATCGGCTTTTTCTCCCTGTTATTTTTAACTTACGTAACTACCAGATATATAGGGAACAAACAAAACAAGGCCATGAAGGGTAAAAACATCAGTGTGGTTGAGACCGTGGCTCTTGGGATGGATAAGCGCCTGCATCTGGTTAAGGTCGGTAAACAATATATGATGATTGCCACAACCTCAAAAGCTGTTGAATTTCTTTCAACAGTCACTTTGGAGGAACCGTCTCCCGAGGAGCAGGTTGTTACGCAGGAAAATGTCGGTCTTTTTGATTTCAAGTCACTATTTGAAAAATACATGGGCAGCTATAGGGTTAAAAAAGTAAACGATAATAAATCTTCAGAAGTTGAAACCCAGCGGGATATTAGTGAGAACCATGATTTCAAATCCAATCTCGGCAAGCTGAGGGCAATAGTACAGAAGAAAGAATTTCAGGCGAGAGAAGACGGGGATGACTTTACGAATGAAAAGTAGATTGAGAGGTTTGCAAGTACTGATTGTATTTCTGATTTTTATGTTTTATAATTTGAATGTTTTCGCAGCCGAAACAACATTCCCTTTGAAGTTCGGCTTCAATGTTGAACCTGCGACATCACCGCAGGAGGTATCCTCAAGCATTCAGATCCTTCTGATTCTGACAGTTCTTTCGCTGGCTCCTTCCATCATCATCATGATGACCTCCTTTACAAGAATCATAATAGTACTGTCGTTTCTGAGAAACGCTCTTGGAACACAGCAAATGCCGCCAAATCAGGTTCTGATTGGGCTTGCTTTATTTTTATCCCTCTTTATCATGACGCCGGTTATCAATGATATCAATACACAGGCGTATGAACCTTTCAACAAAGGAACAATCACGCAGCAACAGGCTCTTGATAAATCCTCCCAGGTCATCAAGGGTTTTATGCTCAGGCAATTCGGAAGTAATCAGAATGATTTGAAGTTTTTTGTAGGCCTTGCTAAGATAAAAACACCGGTCAAGCCGGAGGATCTTCCTCTGACTGTAGTAATTCCGGCGTTTATTATAAATGAACTGACCATTGCATTTAAAATCGGGTTCCTTATTTTTATACCGTTTCTGGTAATAGACATGGTCGTATCCAGTACGTTGATGTCAATGGGGATGATGATGCTGCCGCCTGTAATGATATCCCTCCCGTTTAAGATTTTATTGTTCATTATGGTAGATGGCTGGACATTAATAACAAAGACACTGGTGACGTCATTCCTTTAGCGAATGGGAGGTTAAAGCATGGATCAAGGTACAGTAATCAATATAGCGCAAAATGCCCTGAAGGTAACATTGTATGTTTCGGCCCCTCTGCTGGGCATCAGTCTGATTGTAGGACTTGCAGTGAGCATCTTCCAGGCTACCACTCAGATACAGGAACAAACACTTTCGTTCATCCCAAAGATACTGGCTGTGATTGTTGCTATTGCGGTTTTCGGTTCATGGATGCTGAAGCTGCTGATTGAATATACGGAGGGGTTGTACCAGAACATCAACCAGTATATACGTTAATGTCCTCAGTTAAAGGAAAGACTTTTCAATTGGCGGAACCGGAGGGAGGTCGTAAGTGTGCCGATACCAGCAGGAATTATTTCGAATGGACTTGATGTGTTTTTGCTTGTATTTGTACGCATGACCGGCCTGTTTGTAATAGCGCCCATATTTGGAAGAAGGAATATACCAACCTACTTTAAGATTGGTTTTTCATTTTTTATTGCATTGATCCTTGTAAATACAACAGCTGTTCAGCCTGTCCAATATGACGGAAGTATTCTGTCGTATGTACTGCTGGTAACGAAGGAATTTATCGTAGGGCTGTCCATAGGGTTCGTTTCATATATGGTTTTTACAGCCATCTATGTGGCAGGCGAAATTATTGATATGCAGATCGGTTTTGGAGTTGTAAATGTAATAGACCCGATCAGCAATATTCAGGTGCCGATAACGTCAAACCTGTATTTTATCTTAAGCATGCTGCTGCTTTTTTTAGTAAACGGGCATCACGTCATTATAAAAGCCCTTTTTGACAGCTTCAGCACATTGCCGATTGGTACTGCGGTATTTGACGCCAGTCTTACGGATGGACTGTTGAAATTATTCACGACCGTGTTTATGACAGGTTTCAAGATAGCGGCGCCGATTGTTGCAGCCATTATCGTAACAGATATTGCACTGGGTGTCATATCACGGATGGTGCCTCAGTTGAATATATTTGTTATCGGCATGCCGTTGAAGATATTTATGGGACTTTTTATTATAGTGATAACAATACCGATTTTTATCACTACAATGGATTTTATTTTTAACAAAATGGATACAAGCATGCTTGAACTTATAAAGGAACTGAAACCAGGATGATTTACAGAATAAACCTACAATTATTCGCAGAAGGACCGGGAGGCGGAGACAAGACCGAGAAGGCCACCTCCAAAAAGCGGCAGGATGCCCGTAGAAAGGGACAGGTTTTCCAAAGCAGAGAGATTTCGTCTGCAATGATACTGATGTTTGTTTTTGTGACGCTGCGAATATTTGGAGGAAGTATATACACTGAAATTACCAATTATATGAAAAAAGTACTGACGGAATATCCGAAGATGGACAATTTCTATATGCCGGATATTCTGCTCAGAACGTTTATAGACTGTATCCTTGTTTTATTAAAGACGGCAGCGCCCATATTGCTGGTTGCTATGCTCACAGGACTTATAACAAGCTATGCACAGGTTGGAGTCCTGTTTACGCTTGAAACGCTGAAGCCTAAATTCGATAGAATAAATCCATTAAGCGGATTTAAAAGAATGTTTTCCATGCGCAGTATTGTAGAACTCCTGAAAGCAGTATTCAAGGTTTCAATTATAGGATATGTGGCTTATGCGTATTTGGACAGCAAGGCAATAACGTTTCTTAGCCTGATGGATATGGATATTATGAGTATCGCCGTTTTTATAGGAATGACGTCGATCAATATCGCAATAAGGATTTGTGTTGCATTGATAATACTTGGTGTATTTGATTTTGCATACCAATGGTGGGATTATGAGAAAAACCTGAAGATGACCAAACAGGAAGTCAAGGAAGAGTACAAGCAAACAGAGGGAAATCCGGAGATTAAAGCAAAAATCAGGCAGACGCAAAGGCAGATGTCCATGAGAAGAATGATGCAGGAGATTCCAAAGGCGGATGTGGTTATAACAAACCCGACACACTTTGCCTGTGTTTTGAAATATGACTCTGAGATTTCGCCGGCACCGACATTGATTGCCAAAGGCCAGGATTATCTGGCCTTGAGGATAAAGGAAATAGCAAAGGAATACAAGATTGAGATTGTTGAAAACAAGCCGCTTGCAAGAAGTATTTATGAAAATGTTGAAATAGGCAAGGCAATACCTCCGGAGCTATATCAGGCCGTAGCGGAAGTGCTTGCATTCGTTTTCAACCTGAAGGGCAAAAACAGGGCAGTTTGACGGAAGGGAGGCTGAAAGAAGTTGAGGTTAAGAGAAACATCCGTACCTCTTATTATAATCGGTATCGTTTTAGCTTTCATATTACCGGTACCTGGTTTTATACTCGATGTTCTGATTGCCATTAATTTAATGCTTTCGGTAATCATTTTGCTCAATACCGTATATTTGAAAGAACCTTTACAGCTTTCGATTTTTCCTTCGCTGCTTGTTATTACTACCATGTACAGACTGATGCTGAATTTAAGAGCAGCGTTTCTGATTCTCGGTCAAGGCGAAGCAGGTGCTGTTATAGCAGGCTTTGGAAGATTTGTCGGAGGCAATAATCTGGTTGTCGGATTCATTATGTTTGCACTGATATTGGTTGTAAACTTCATGGTAATCACAAAAGGTTCTGAAAGAGTTGCAGAAGTTGCGGCAAGATTCACATTGGATGCCATGCCGGGCAAGCAGATGGCTATTGATGCCGACCTTAATTCGGGGCTGATCAATGATACGGAAGCCAAGGAAAGAAGAAGGAAGATCCAAAGGGAAGCTGATTTTTACGGCGCCATGGACGGTGCCAGTAAATTTGTAAAGAATGATGCAGTTGCAAGCATGATCATAACAGCCATTAATATAGTAGGCGGCTTCATAATGGGGATGGTTTTCAGAGGGGAAACCTTGCAGGACGCGATTCAAACCTATACGATCCTGACAATAGGGGACGGACTTGTCAGCCAGCTGCCGGCATTGATGATTTCTTCAGCAACCAGCTTTATCGTTACAAGAGCCGCCTCCGAATCCGACATAAGCCAGGATTTGGTCAAGCAACTGTTCAGCAACCCGAAGGTACTTTATCTGGTATCAGCGCTTAGCTTTATCCTTTCGTTCTTTCTTCCAAGAATTCCGTTTCTGTTGTTGGCTGCAATACTCGCATTCGCTGCCTACACTGTTTCCAAACAGCAGAAAGCCATGATCAAGCAGGAGGAAGTCAAGGTCGAGGAAAATGAAGTCGAAGAGATACGAAAACCGGAGAATGTTGTTACACTGTTGCAGGTGGACCCGATAGAGCTGGAATTCGGCTATGGCGTGATTCCTCTTGCCGATGTGAATCAGGGTGGTGACCTGCTCGACCGCGTAGTAATGATCAGAAGGCAGCTTGCGCTTGAATTGGGGATGATCGTGCCTATCATCAGGCTCCGTGACAATATACAGCTGGCGCCGAACGAATACCAGATCAAGATCAAGGGGGTCGAAGTGGCGCAAGGAGAACTGATGCTGGATAATTACATGGCAATGAACCCCGGACTTATTGAAGAAGAAATTGACGGAATCAAGACTACCGAGCCGGCTTTCGGGCTGCCTGCCATCTGGATCACTGAAAACCAGAGGGACAGGGCGGAGATGCTTGGCTACACGGTGGTAGATTCGCCGTCCATCATTGCTACACACCTTACGGAAATCATCAAGAAGCATGCGCATGAATTGACTGGAAGACAAGAGGTACAGGTGCTGCTGGACAATATAAAACAAAATTATCCTGTTATTCTGGAAGAACTGATACCCAAGCTTATGACGGTCGGAGAGGTTCAAAAAGTACTTGCCAACCTGCTGAAGGAAGGTATTTCAATCAGAGACATGGTCACGATACTGGAAACACTTGCAGATTATGCGCCAATAACGCATGATACCGACATGCTGACGGAATATGTGCGGCAAGCCATGGGAAGGGCCATA
>JAEWQC010000169.1 GCA_023399355.1 Bacillota bacterium
CATTTTGTCTGTTCTTCATTTACTTCTTACCTCCTTTGTTTTCATGGATTATTCGTTCAAAACAAAAAAAGGAGAAATGATATAACAATGAAACCTTATCATTGTTACAAATATCATTATCTCCTTCGTTAATCCGTGAAGAATAACTCTTTTTCTATACTCTTCAGTTGTAGTATTGCCACATATTTCTAATTTAGATATTTCCCTTGATTATTTTTGTCCACCGCACCGGAATTCTATAAAATAGGACTTGCTACAATTGCCCTTATTGAAGGAATGAAAAAAGCTTAGGTACAACTTATTTCTTCGGAGGCGCTACTGGGTTTTATATTGCTATTGGCTTCAAAACTATCTGTCCATCATGAACTATGGAAAAGAAAGTGGCAACAAGATCATTCAATTGCATTATTAAACTTTTCATCTGTAAAATACTCTATATTCAATGCGAAAACCCCCTAAGCTGCGAAATTTTTAGGGGGTTTGTATGATGGTAACCTTTACAGAAGAAAAGTTCAGTTTAGTTGTTACCAATTCAACTAATTCTATTCACAAAAACGATAGACTTAGGGCTTTGCGAAAATGTCCGCTTCACTTTAGCAATTATACATAGAATATCTTTTACTGGTACCTGTCGTATTCAACTTTTCTTGCAGTCCCGTCAATTTCAGCGTATATTTTTGTCGTCTTAATATCCTTGTGCCCTAATAGAATCTGTAAATAAGGCAATGGCATGCCTTTCTCCGCCAAACGGACTGCGAAAGTATACCTAAGCGAATGTGGTGTTACCCTAAACCCGAGTTCTTTTGAATATTTTCTAAAAAACTTTTCTGCCCAAGCTTTGCATCTCTGATTTCCTCTTTTATTAGGAAATAAAAACCGAGACCCCTTTACATCAAATTCTGATAAATATTTCTTCAATTTCACGGAACACTCAGTGGTAAACAGAACATACCGTTCAGCACACCCCTTACCTTTCCGGATCCAAATTTGAAGTGAATCCCATTTGATATCGGATTTTTGAATGCTTAATAATTCACTGATCCGAACACCTGTCGCCAAAAGCATCTCGATTACCATCCTTTCCAGCGAATAATCCTTTGCATATTCTAATAATATCGCAGTTTTTTCCTTAGACAATGATCGAGGGAGTGTTTCACCCTTATCTGGCAACTTAAAAGCTCGATTAGGATTTTTTATTATTAAATTCTCTTCTGCCAGATATTTAAAATATGAACGCTGAGCTACCAATTTGGTTCGGATACTATTAGGTTTATTTCCTTTTAAGTACAGATCAGCTTTCCAAGCATTTATATCCTGCCTAACTATTTGATTATATTCTTTTCTGCAAAAAGAAAAGAATTGGATAATTGAAAGCCTATATAGATCTAAAGTGTTTTCACTATACCTGGATTGGTTTTCCTGTAAAAAGGAATCAATTGTTTCAATAGTAGTCAATAAAGCCACCCCATCCTTTGTTTATACTGTAACTTCAAATCACTGGTTGGTATTCGTGCATAAATTTGTGTCTTGTTCAAGTCATCATGTCCAAGTAATTTAGCAATCAAGAATATACTTGCACCTCTAGACAGCATTCGCGTAGCGAATGTGTGACGGCAGCAATGTGGTGTAAACCGCAATGTAAGGTTGCTTTTTTCACCAAGTTTGACAATTGTGCGATAAGCATCATTGTAAGTCATCCTTTCGCCATTTTCCTTACAAAACAATGCTGAACTTTCTATATTGCGTTTACGAAGATACTCCTGCAAAACGATACAACATTCCGTATTGAAATTTACTTCCCGTTCCTTTCTACCTTTGCCAAACACCTTGGCAGTTCTTTTTTCAAAATTTACATCATCGATATTTAAACTAATTGCTTCTGAGCATCGGCATCCCGTTGACAGTAAAAAGAGTAAAAGCGCCCTAACCACTGATGATGATTTTAAAGCTTCCAATTTTACTCTGGCTTCTTCACTACTATCAAGAAATTTAGGTAATGACTTTGGGATTCGGGGTCTCCACCTTCTTTTTATAAAAATTGACTCAATATTTTCATTTATGAGGCAGTAGTTATTAAATCTTGATAATATTGAGATATATTTTTCTATGGTCCGAGGTTTCAGGTGCCAAACACATTTTACAAGCCATTTAAATACATCTTCAGATTTTAATCTATCCAACGGAATTTCGATTGTTCCGAAAAAGTATTCCAAAGCACTTTGATATGTTCTAAACGTTGTTGCAGGAGTATTATCTGATTTAAGGTCAATATAAAAACTATCAAGCACCGCCCTTGTATACGCGTCGATTTCTTTCAGTACTTTTTTATGCATATGCTGCTAACCTTCTTCCTAAATCACTTTTTGAAAATCGAAAAAATAAAAAAGGAGAAATGACATAACAATGAAACTTCATCATTGCTACTGTTATATCATTTCTCCTTCTTTGACCCGTGAAGAATAACCTTTTTCTGTATTCTTCAGTCTTATTATTGCCGGAATTTACCGGTTATATTTATTTCCTATTATATTACCCTCTTCGTCTGCTTCCCGGACAATAATAACGACACCATGGGGTGCTGACTGATTCCAGCGGCATTCCTTTTCCCGGATTTCGTAGTTCCTTGCATTGGCGTTAACAGAAATTATAACTTGTAGACGAAGTTCGTTATCCGTCCCAGTATATGGATAACAGGAACAAGAATGCCATAATAATTTAAGTTATTAAATTATTATTCTTAGCAGTGGCTTTTTTTCTAATGTATTCAATATTTTTTCTTGCATTTTTTGAACAAATTGCCCAATCAAAAGTAGTGCTTTTGCTTATTAATGGTATCCAACAATTATCAAGATAATTACAAAAATATTCAGCTCGTGTAAGTCTTGCCTCGATGTTACCCACATCCCTTAAAAGTAATCTTGTATCCTCGTCAAGTATAGGGGTGTCAACTAAAACAGCATCATAATAGGTAAAATAGTTTGTTAATTTTGTTACATGGTATACACCTACAGTAGTTGCTCTTAAGGAATGAGGCATTGATTGGTTTAGTTTTGGTAATTTTCTTCCAGAAGTTTCGATCAATTTTTTGTTACATCCTTTAATAATGGCATTATCAATTTGTTCTGGTGTAAATCCTAGTCCTTGCATTCTCTCATATATTTTGATTGTTTCAACAAACCCTCCATCCAAACCTGACCTCCCTGAACTTTCCAGCATAGAAATAATTAGTGGTAGAATAAAATGTTCTTTTCTATCATGTCTTGTAATATCAAATAAATTAGTAATTATAGATTTACCAGGATCAAAATAAATATTATCACCAAAAATAACTGCTCTAAGAAATTCGTGAATTGGGATTAAATATTTTCTTGTCATATCATAAATATTCTTTATTTTTTCAGTATCTATGTGACCACTTCCAAAAAACTCTATTACTATATCAAGTGCAAGCCTTACATTTCCTCCTGCAATATTATCAATACACTCTCCAATTTCTATATTATTTTCGAGTGAATAAACAAAAACTACTAAAAGGCTTGCTAGACTGGATAGTTTAATTTTTATATTCTCAGGTAAAGAGGATATGGGTATTTCACCATTTGCAAGTTTAATCGCAAACTGTAAGCGTTTAAAAATTACCTTATCGATCCTTGGAGGTGACACAGTGAACGCTTTTGGATTATAACCACTTAAAGCTCCCATACGAACTGAGTGATGAAATGTCTCAGGCCTTAAAGATACAAATACAGTTGAAGGCCAATGTTCAGCAATTTCTTGAGATATTAAAAAAATAGCTTGTTGTGTTTCGTAGCTACGCTGATCACAATTATCCAAAAAAATGATTATTTGTTTTTTATGAGCCTTAGAAATATGCTGCAATGTATGCTTTAAGTGATTTTCTTTATCATTTATTTTAGCTTCAAGAAAACCAATTTCCTTCTCTTTAAATAATATTGGGTTTGTATTAATTAAATCTCCATATATACTTTTCTTAAATTTTTCAATCTCGGAATGATATATTCCCCTAACAAAATTTCTATCTTCAACATCAATTTTATATTGCTCATTTAATTGAAATGCAATTTCGTCTATAATAAAACTCCTAATATCAAAAGACAAATTCGCCTTTGATCCTAAATCAAGATAAAAGGTAATTGCGTTGTCAAATATTTGAGAAGCTTCTACATTTATAAGATTTCTAATAAATGTTGTTTTACCAACTCCAACATCACCAATTAATAAAACAGGTCTCCTACTTATGGAATTAGTTAATAGCTCAGGAGAAACTCCGTTTTTATTAATAATTGGAATAGCTGTGGGTCCAGGGTCATTTGATTCATATAACGCTGCATACTTAGCTTGTAAAATTGATTTACTTACTAAAGCATACTGAGATAATGCGCCACTATCACAATAACATTCTTCTAAAAATCTTTTTTCTAAATCATGCGATCCAATTAAATCTTCTAGAACTAATTCACTAACTATTTTCAAATCAGTCTGGAAGATATTTCTACCCTTGATTCCCGGATAATTAAAAATATTCATAGAAAGTTTCGAAGGCAACTCTGGAGCTATGTCACCGATTAACTTCTTATATAGATTTTTTACTTGTATCCCAGGTTTAGAAAGATGTTGCCATAAATCAAGAAAATTATCAAGCATACAAGCCAAAGAATGAAATACTAATGCTTTACCTTCAAAAGGAGGTAAACCATCACTTCTAGTTGCGATAAATACAACTAACTGAAAGCCATTACACACTGCCGCAAAAGGAACGCCCCTACTTTGGCAATAATTAGTTACTTGCTCTATTGCAGATTTCAAATTAGGATAATCTTTTATCAATGATTGTATCGAATACTCTAATCTTGTTTGTCCAACAGGTAATTCAAAATAATTACCTTCCCTTTTCGCTTCAACTATAAGTAATTTTCTTGGTGCAATAAAAGTATAATCCGCATACTCTCCGTTATAATTATCTTCTGATATCATATCATCCTTAGTCCATCCAAGACATTCAAAGAAAAGTGTATCAATCATTCTAAATCTAGTAGTAGCTTCATTACGGTTACCGGAATTTTCCTCATACCAATAACTAAGTTCACTCAAATTATTCCTGCATTGTTCAAATAATGATTGATTATTCATAATAACCTTCTTATTTTAGTTATTCATAATATATATTTTATCATAAATACAATGAATTGCCATTTATATTATTATCTTATATTTGATGCATAAAAGATAGGTTTTTGCATGATATAAATACTGTGTTACAAAAGCTTGCCTTTCTTTTATGTGACTATTACGCAAAAAATATTATAAAATCAGTAAAAAAGAAAACAAAGGTAAATAAATGCTCCCGAAATGCGTAATTTCATCAATTTGACCCGGGGATGTACTGCAAATTGACCCAGGGATGTATTTGAATTTGACCCACCTATGTATTCCAAATTGAGCCAGCCATGTATTTCATTTTGACCCAGTATCTCATAACAAGTGGTACTTACAAAATATCAAATAATATCCATTCTTGCAACGGTAAGATTGCAAATCAATGGAACGTAAGAGAAAAAATTTTTAAGTGCGGTTGATAATGAGGGGGTCCCGTATGATAGCCTGTAAGGCAGGACAGCCTATCTTGCCCCTTTTGATCTACTTCCTGGCATAGCTTCGGGGGCAGGAGGGGCTGGCCTTACTGGCATGTAATCATACGGGAGAGGCTTGTTGTCAACTGGATTCTTGAAAACTTTTTCGACCCTTTACTACTACCTCAAGGATTGGTTTTTGTACTTGAACCTTCTCATAGAGTCATCAGCGATTAAGTCAATAATATGTGAGCCATGTATCAGCCTATCCATAACAGCATCAGCAACTATCGGATCACTGAACAA
>JAEWQC010000041.1 GCA_023399355.1 Bacillota bacterium
TTCGTTTTTTCCTCCCGTATACTGCGGCCCGATATAAACTCTTCGCTCCATAAATCATATTCTGCGACCGGCCGGTATTATGACAAGTACTGCCAATTCAGCAATTGGAATAGATAGAACGCGCATAGCACCTGGATGGAAATAAAAACACCATTTTCCTGACTGATTTGAAAAATATTTTCTTGCTTTGAGAAATACTTATAGATATAATTGTACTTGTGCCTGAAACGGAGGCGCGATGAGCATCATTTCCGCAAATCTCCGACACTCGGTAAATATATGTAGAAAGGTGATAATACAATGCCCTTGCAGCTTTATTTCATATTGGGACTTCTTGCGGGAATAGCGATTCTGGTTGTCATGATGAGCAGATCCATCAAGAAACACGATGCCAAAATGGCTAAGATGAAAAAAAATAAAAAGAGCCGCAGCAAATATATGCCTCAATACAAAAAACCCGGTAAATAACCGGGTTTTTATTTTTTTAAAACCAAGGCAAGAACTGTCTCCTCTTTAATTTTACCTCTTTAATTTTACCTCTTTAAATTCGGAAGGGTAAATTCAAATGAGGGTACGCTTCTTGCTCATATACTACAGAGGCAGATTCGTTCCATGACCCATGTCTGAATTTTTCTTGGAATTTCCATAAAGCTTTTGGTGATGCTTTTCTTCAAAAACAGCTTGTTCTGAAAAGGCACTGCGTTCCTCAAGGTTTCTGAAAGCGGCTGCAAGCATCAGCTTGATTCTGTTCAGCTGGTTTACCTCACTTGCTCCGGGGTCATAATCAACCGGTACGATGTTCGCTTCCGGGAACTTTCTTTTAATAGCTGAGATCATTCCCTTGCCTGTTACATGGTTCGGCAGGCATGCAAACGGCTGCATGCAGACAATATTGGCTGCGCCTTCCCTGATCAATTCAATCATCTCGGCTGTCAGGAACCAGCCTTCACCGGTCTGGTTGCCAAGAGAAAGAACCTTGGAAGCCTCCTCCGCCAGTTTGTAGATGTTTGAAGGCGGCTCGAATCTTCTGCTCGCTGCCAGGATCCTCTTCATGTCCTTCCTGTAATACTCGATTGCTGAAATCGCGATATTCTGAATAACCTTACTCTTTAAAGAGCCTGCCAGATACTTGTGTTTAAAATTCGCGCCATAAGCGGTATAGAGGAAGAAGTCGATCAAATCAGGCATTACCGCCTCTGCTCCCTCTTTTTCCACAACATCCACAACACTGTTATTGGCAGTAGGGTGGAATTTGACAAGAATTTCGCCAACCAGACCCACGCGCGGTTTTACGATGTTCTCTATTTCAAGATTGTCAAAATCTGATACGATCTGCTTGAGATTGCGTTTGAATTCACGATGCTTCCCGCTTTTCACCGAAGCCTTGCACCTCTCGACCCAACCTTCATAAAGCAGATTTGCCGAGCCTTTTATTGTTTCATAGGGTCTGACCCTGTAAAGCACACGCATCAGCAGATCGCCGTATACAAGCGCGATCAATCCCTTATTCGCAAGCCCTCTTGTTATTTTGAAGCCCGGATTGCTCTCCAATCCCACTGCATTCAGAGAAATAACCGGTACATGCTCAAAACCTGCATCCCTGAGTGCCTTCCTGATAAAGCCGATATAGTTTGTAGCCCTGCAGCCGCCTCCGGTCTGAGAAATGATCACAGAGGTGTTCTGCAGGTCATATCTGCCTGATTTCAGGGCTTCCACCAACTGACCCGTAGTCAGGATCGAGGGATAGCAGGCATCATTGTTGACGTGTTTGAGGCCTTCATCAACGGCGCTTCTGTCAACGGAGGGAAGTATTTCAAGATTGTATCCCGCCTCCCTGAAGGCCACCTCTACAAATTGAAAATGGATCGGAGACATCTGAGGTGCCAGGATCGTATGCCGCTTCCTCATTTCTTCCGTAAAAGGCACCTTTTCCTGATGAAATTGTTTCTTCTCAAAACGGGTTTCTCTCCTGTCCCTCTCGTCAATGGCGGCTTTCAACGACCGCAGCCTGATTCTGGCCGCACCAAGATTACTGATCTCATCTATTTTCAGCGTAGTAAATATCTTTCCATTTGCATGAAGTATTTCCTGAACCTGATCCGTTGTCACCGCATCAAGACCACAGCCAAAAGAGTTCAGCTGTACCATTTCAAGATGATCCCTTGTGCCGACATAAGTTGCTGCCGCGTACAGTCTTGTGTGGTACATCCATTGATCCACGACACGCAGAGGCCTGGCAGTAGCCGCCAGATGAGCTACCGAATCCTCCGACAGCACAGCCATCCCGAATTCAGTAATCAGATTTGGAATGCCGTGGTTTATTTCCGGGTCGATATGATATGGCCTGCCTGCCAGGACAATCCCCTTGCCGCCGGTCTTCTCCAGAAATTCCAGTACTTCCTCGCCTTTTTTCCTGATAGTTGCCTTAAAATTCTCATCCTCTTTCCAAGCCTTTTCAACAGCCACACGAATTTCGGATTTCTTAATCCCAAAGGCGGAAAATTCTTCTGTAAGCCTTTGTATAAGGCGTTCTTTATGATTATATGGCAGAAACGGATTCATAAAGTTAACGCCCTTTTCCGCCAGCACCTCCATATTCCCTTTGATGACCTCCGAGTAGGAAGTGACGATCGGGCAGTTGTAGCAATTATCTGCATGATCGTCTTCTTTTCTTTCATACGGGATCGACGGGTAGAAAATAGTTTTAACTCCGCTCTGCACCAGACTCATAATATGCCCATGCACAAGCTTTGCAGGGTAGCAAACCGACTCCGAAGGCATCGTCTCAATACCAAGTTCATAGATTTTCTTCGTGGAGCGTGGTGACAGCACTGCCCTGAATTTCAATTCCGTAAAAAAAGTACTCCAGAACGGGTAATTCTCATACATGTTCAGGACTCTTGGAATGCCAATGGTTCCACGCGTAGCAGCCTTTTCATCCAAAGGCTTGTACGACATGATGAGCTTGTATTTATAATCAAACAGATTGGGAACATTTTCATTTTGAACCTTGCCACCCGCGCCTCTTTCACATCGGTTCCCCGTAATAAACGATTTCCCGTCGGAAAAGTTGTTGACAGTGAGCAGGCAGTTATTGCTGCACAGATTGCATCTCCTCATGGTGATCTCCGTCTCGAAACTTTCCAATTCCGCGGGTCCCATGATGCTGCTCCTGTGGCCTTCAAGGCTTCGTTCCTTTGAAATCAGAGCTGCGCCATAAGCACCCATAATACCAGCGATATCAGGTCTCACAGCCTCTCTGCCTGAAATGAGTTCAAAGCTCCTGAGAACGGCCGCGTTATAGAACGTACCACCCTGTACAATGATTTTTTTGCCGAGTTCCCTCGGGTCCCTGATCTTGATAACCTTCATCAGCGCATTCTTAATGACCGAATAGGACAGTCCTGCCGATATGTCGCCAACGGATGCGCCTTCCTTTTGTGCCTGCTTTACGCGCGAATTGATGAAGACAGTGCAGCGCGAACCCAGGTCCACTGGCTTCCGCGCCAGCAGCGCTTCCTTTGCAAAAGCCTCCACTTCCATGTTCAAAGAACCTGCAAACGTCTCTATGAAAGAACCGCAGCCGGACGAACAAGCTTCATTGAGCATGATGCTGTCAATAACCCCGTTCTTTACCTGCATGCATTTCATGTCCTGTCCGCCGATATCCAGTATGAATTCGACACCGGGCAGAAAATGTTCGGCTGCCTTGTAATGTGCAATGGTCTCTATTTCGCCTAAATCAATGCGAAGAGCGGCCTTGATCAGTCCCTCCCCATACCCTGTAACTGTGGTATTGGCAATATAAGCCTCTTCAGGCAGGAGGGCATACAGCTTCTTCAATTCCTTCACAACAGATTTTAACGGGCTGCCTCGATTGCTTCCATAATGGAAAAACAGCAAGGCCCCTTCTGAATTTGAAAGTGCCAGCTTTGTAGTCGTGGACCCTGCATCAATTCCAAGGTAGCACGGGCCTTTATGGTTAGCCAGTTCACTGCGCCGGACCTGATGTTTTGCGTGTCTTCGATTGAATTCGGCAAGTTCGATCTCATCCTTAAAAAGAGGATTCAGCCTCTCAACCTCATGGACTGTAACCGTATTCAATGCAGGAAGCTTTTCCTTCAGTTCCTTGAAACTTAAAATAGGCTGCTTCCTGGAAGACATTGCTGCTCCGGCGGCTACAAAAAGCTGGGAATTTTCAGGGAAGATCACCTGATTCTCCGATAAATTCAACGTTTCAATAAAGCGTTTTCTGAGCTCGGGAAGAAAGTACAGCGGTCCCCCAAGAAATGCGACATTCCCCTTGATCGGTCTGCCGCATGCAAGTCCGCTGATGGTTTGATTCACAACTGATTGAAAAATGGACGCAGCGATATCTTCTTTCGCAGCACCTTCATTGAGCAGGGGCTGAATGTCGGTTTTTGCAAAAACACCGCAT
This sequence comes from Bacillota bacterium, assembly GCA_023399355.1. Classification (GTDB taxonomy): domain Bacteria; phylum Bacillota; class Clostridia; order Acetivibrionales; family DTU013; genus UBA1305. Next base: position 4,439 of record JAEWQC010000041.1, read on the forward strand.
CGGGCGGCGATCGGATAGATCACCTTGTAGCCTTCTGCAAGCCTGTTCAGGCCGGCAGCGTCCGTCTGCAGCAAGGAAGCCATCTGATCGATGAAAGCTCCGGTTCCGCCTGCACAGGTACCATTCATGCGCTGTTCGATCCCGCCTCTGAAGAAGGTGATCTTCGCATCCTCTCCGCCCAGTTCGATAGCCACATCCGTTTCAGGGATCAAGCTTTGCACCGCCCCTGTCGCCGCTACCACTTCCTGTTCGAAGTGCAGGCCGAGCCATTGGGCAACCGATATGCCCCCCGATCCGGTAAGTGTAATTGTAAGATCATCTTCCAGGAACATCCCGCAGGTTTCATCCACCAGTTCGAATATCGTCCTGCGGATATCGGAAAAATGCCTCTGGTATTTGCTATATATGGTTTTATTATTCTTGTCAAGAACCGTCAGCTTAACTGTCGTCGAACCGACATCAAGACCCAAATGAAATAGCCTTTTCATAATTGTAACACCGGCAATGGTGTAAAATTTACCCCCCAAGGTTTATTCCAGCTTCACTGGATAAACAAAAATTAAAGTATCAATAATTATACTATTGATACTTCAATAATGTTTATATTACCACAAAATAAATGATTAATAAATAGAGCATTTCCGTATATTTCGCCAGATTTAGCCAAGTTTCCCGAATTTGCCGAACGGGAAAAACCTAAAAATTGCCCTTCCCTTGATACAGCTTTTTTTAATCGGGCCGAGTTCCCTGCAATCAAAGCTTTGCGTCCTATTGTCCCCAAGCGCGTAAAAATAACCCTTCGGAACAGTCAGTTTGCTATACTCCGGTTTGGAGCCCACAAATGTTTCCGGTTCTTTAGCCAGCCCTGTCAAAAAGACTTTCCCATTGACAAAGAGTTTATTATCCTTGATCTCCACCGTGTCGCCCTCCAGGGCTACCAGCCTCTTTACCAGGTTGCGTTCTTCCTGCGGCGGCTTGAATACGATGATATCACCGCGCTTGAGCCAGTTGAATTTTACTCCGACCTTTTCAACCAGCAGATTGTCACCCGCTACAAGTGTCGGCTGCATTGAAACATCGAACACAATCGTCCTTTGACCGACAAATACAACAATGAGCACACCGATGACCACTGCCACTGCTATATGAATAAGCCAATCCATTGCCTCACTTATTTTTTTACCTTCAGCCGTAAGCAATCCCCCCTATTCAGAAATTTTTATATGCAATTCCTTAAGTTGTTTCAGTTCAACAAGATCCGGCGCGTTTGTCATTGGATCGGAAGCATTCTGCACTTTCGGGAAAGCAATGACATCCCTGATGCTGTTCTTGCCTGCCATCAGCATGATCATTCTGTCAAGGCCGTAAGCCATGCCGCCGTGCGGCGGAACGCCATACTTGAACGCTTCAAGCAGGTATCCGAACTGTGCATATGCATCTTCTTCACTAAAGCCCACCAGTTTGAACACTTTTGACTGCAATTCCTGCATGTGTATCCTGATACTGCCTCCGCCGAGCTCCGTACCATTGAGGATAATATCGTACGCCTTGGCGCGGACCTTTCCGGGATCACTGTCCATCAACTCCAAATCCTCATCCATAGGTGCGGTGAACATATGATGTTTAGCCACCCAGCGTTTTTCTTCTTCGTCGTACTCAAAAAGCGGGAACTCCGTAACCCACAGGAATTTGTAATCGCTCTTGTCGAGAAGTTCCAGTCTTCTGGCAAGTTCAAGTCTGAGTGCGCCCAGCGCATCATATACGATTTCATTTTTATCGGCAATAAAGCAAATCAAGTCACCCGGCTTCGCTTCAGTTTTTTCAAGCAGCGCCTTTACTTCATCTTCAGTGAAGAATTTGGTAATAGCCGATTTGAGTTCATTCTCCTCAACAGAGATCCAGGCCATTCCCTTCGCTCTGTATATCTTCACAAATTCTACAAGGCTGTCGATTTCCCTTCTGCTGAACTTCGCGCCACAGCCCTTTGCATTAATTGCACGAACACTTCCGCCATTTTTAACAGCATCGGCAAATACCTTGAAGCCGCTGTTGACAACCAGTTCGGAAACATCCGCCAGTTCAAAGCCGAACCGGATGTCAGGCTTGTCGGAGCCAAATCTGTCCATGGCTTCCTGATAAGGCATCCGGATGAAAGGTGTCTCAATATCTACGCCAAGTGCCTCCTTGAATGCTTTTTTGATAAAGCCCTCATTTATCGTCAGCACATCCTCCACATTGACAAATGACATTTCAAGGTCTATCTGAGTAAACTCAGGCTGTCTGTCCGCTCTCAAGTCCTCATCCCTGAAGCACTTTGCAATCTGCATGTACCTGTCGTAGCCTGCCACCATCAGCAATTGCTTGAAGAGCTGCGGCGACTGCGGCAGCGCATAGAATTTACCCGGATGCACCCTGCTGGGAACAAGGTAGTCCCTTGCACCTTCGGGAGAACTTTTGATCAGTATCGGGGTTTCCACCTCAATAAATCCGTTGGTATCATAATAATCTCTTGCAAGTTTTACGACCTTGTGCCTGAGAGTAAGGTTCGCCAGCATGTCAGGCCTTCTAAGGTCAAGATACCTGTATTTGAGCCTGACATTTTCATTAACGTCTGAGTCCTCTTCTATCTGCAGCGGCGGTGTTTCCGACTTGCTGAGAATTCTGAGTTCACTCACCATGACTTCTATTTCGCCTGTACCGATCTTTGGATTAACCGTCTCAGGCGACCTTTTAACGACCTTTCCCACTATTGCCAGAACATATTCACTTCTGATCGATTCCGCTTTTCCAAATACCGCGGCATTGTTTTCCCCATTGAAAACAACCTGCAGAATGCCTGTCCTGTCCCTGAGATCCACAAATATGACTCCGCCCAGGTCCCTGCGTTTTTGCGCCCAACCCATCACAGTCACATCCTGACCGACATTCTCCAATCCAAGTTCCGCACATTTATGTGTTCGTTTCAGACCATAAATTGTCTCTCCCATTGTAACCTCTCCTTATTCTATAATGGTCATCTGCCTGTCATCCCGGGCAGGCTTCATCTGCATTGATCAAGTTCCACGGCTCCCCACCCCATATACAGGAGTTCCTCTTCAAACCCTCAGGTGGCGGTGCATCTGCTTTTGAAGCTCAGATACTCTACCAACCTGCTTTTTATTCTTCTGTCTGAACCTTCAGGTGGCACAGCGTCTGCTTTTGAAGCTCAGACATTCAGCCAGCCTGCTTTTGATTCTTCTGCCTGAACCCTCAGGAGGCACAGCGACTGCTTTTGAAGCTCAGATACTCAGCCAACCTGTTTTTGATTCTTCTGCCTGAACCCTCAGGAGGCACAGCGTCTGCTTTTGAAGCTCAGACATTCAGCCAGCCTGCTTTTGATTCTTCAGTCTGTCTACGATGGAATCAACGCTCACATCCTTCTGGTCGCCATTCCTCATGTCCTTCAGAACTGCTTTACCTGTCTCGATTTCATTATCACCAAGCACGATGGTATAGGAAAATCCCTTTTTATCAGCATATTTCATCTGTGCTTTGAGACTTCTGGCCATCAGATCCGTTTCCGCCCCGACACTAAAACTTCTAAGCTTGTAAACAAGCTGTTGTGCAAAATTCGAAGCCTTTTCCCCCAGTGTTGCGATGTAGATGTCCATACCCGGCGGCTCTGCAATCTGGATCCCCTGACTCTCCAATTCCATCAGCAGTCTTTCAACGCCAAGCGCAAAGCCGATACCCGGAGCAGACGCTCCACCGCATATTTCAACAAGTCCGTCATATCTGCCGCCGCCGCAAATCGTCCCCTGTGTTCCGACGTTTTCCGATATGAATTCAAAAACTGTTTTTGTATAATAATCCAGCCCTCTGACAATCGTCTTATCTACCCTGTACCCGATTCCAAGGTTGTCGAGTCCCTGCTTGAGTCCTTCAAAATGCGTACTGCATTCTTCGCAAAGATTCTCAAGCAGAGCGGGGGCACCTGACGTAAAACGCTTGCATCCCGGCTCTTTACAGTCGAGAATGCGAAGAGGATTTCTGTCGAACCTGCTCCTGCAATTCTCGCATAGATTTTCAAGATTCGGTCTGAAATACTCTTTTAGTTTCTCATTATATGCCGTTCTGCAAACGGGACATCCGATGCTGTTGATATTCAATCCGGTATTTTTTATCCCAAGTCTGTCGAAGAACATGGACAAAAGACTGATTATTTCAACATCTACAGCAGGCCCGGCCGAGCCGAACGCTTCCACACCGAACTGATGAAATTCCCTGTAGCGTCCCTTTTGAACATTTTCGTACCTGTAGGCTGTCAAGTCGTAATAAATCTTTATCGGCTGTGGCAAAGAAGCCATTCCATTTTCTATGTAACTCCTTACAACGCCTGCAGTACCCTCAGGCCGCAGGGTAATGCTCCTGCCGCCTTTATCATTGAACGAGTACATTTCCTTTTGGACAATATCTGTCGTCTCTCCTACTCCTCTTTGAAACAACTCGGTATGCTCAAACACAGGGATTCTGATCTCTTTATAGCCAAAGCTACTGCATAGCCTTGCAAAAGCGTTCTCGACGTATTGCCACTTGTAGACTTCGGCAGGCAGAATATCCCTGGTGCCCTTTGGAGCTTGTGTCAGCATAAATTCCTCCTAAAATCCCTTACCATCTCAAAAATTTGTACCGCATATAGTATTGCCAAAATAAAAGGGAGAAAATAAAAAACTCCCGCCTGACATAAAGTCAGGGACGAGAGCTATTCCCGCGGTGCCACCCTAATAGGTTCTGAAACCCACTTTCATCCTTTAACGCTGGATATACGTACCGGCCTGCTTGCCATAAGAGGCGGCGTTCCTCCGGTCGGCTCAGGAGTGTTCCTTCACCGATCCTTTTCTAAAGATGCTCCCAGTCGCGGCATCCTCTCCCTTAAGCAGGTATCGGTTACTTTTTCCTTCATTGCCTTTATTACAACAATTATATCTATAATAATTACATCCTGCATTATTGTCAAGCAATTGATAAAGTATTTTATCACGCGCACTATTTATCGCCATAGTGAGTTCTACATTGTAAAATATAAATCCGGTCTCCCTTGATAAAGTACACAAGCCGATTTGTTTCATCAATGCGTCTGCTCCAACATCCTTGGTTATCATACTTTAGCAGTTCCGGTTTTCCAATACCATCGTCTCCGTTCGGTCAATATCTTTAATTAGCTGATTAATGCGTTTCAAAGTCTTTTTGTCCTGTGCCTGCCAGTACAGATAATCTTCCCACGCATCATCATGCCATATTTTATTCATCACTCCCCTCTATAAGTTCATGAGCAACTCCCTTACCTTCATTAATATCGACAATAGCCTTTTTTATACGGTTTTGATTATATTCGTTGTAAAAATCATCAATTGAGGCAGAAATTTCAAATGGTATTCTTTTTTCTCGAACGACAGCCTTTGCAAAAACCGTAAATGCTGTTGTCATATTCATACCAAACTCAGAAAATAAATATTCCACTTGTTTCTTTAGATCTTCGTCCATTCGTATATTAATAACTGTTTGTGCCATTAATAGCACCCCCTATCACCACATAGTATATACATTGTAACGCAAAACATACATTTCGTAAATACAATGTGTGTATAATCCTTTTACTTCACTTCAAACTTCTTCTCAACCTCTTTTATGATACAGGAAAACAATTGAATCACCCGAATCCAGCCTTATTCTGTTACATTCAACCTGCTTGTCTTCAGCTCCCTGATTAGCATTCTTAATGCAAACAAAAGTAATACAGCCCCAATCATAAAGTTCAACAAATTTATCAGCATCTCAGGTAAATATGTTCCTGAGATCGTTCCTAAAACAGCAACTGCAGTTAATGCGATGAGTGTTGAAAGCGCACATCCAAGTCCGAAAAGATACACTTTCAGACCCACCAGCTTGCCCTCGGTTATTTTTGTAGTAAAAACACCAGCCCAAAAAAGTATGGTCAGCGGATTGGCTGCAGTCAGTACAAATGCCTCCACAAATGACCCTGATCCTCCGGAAGAGCCAGTTATCCCGATCTTAGGCATTATGTGAATTCCGAAAATTTCAAGAATAATAGCCAGGCCAAATAATGCAATAATCGCCGCGCCCACATAATTGAAAATTTTTCTTGTTCTTTCCTTTCCGATAAATGAGGCGACTCCTAAAATAGCCAGCAGAATAAACAGAGAATCAACAATTACAACTGCTGCCGTTCCCGACATTGCTTGTCCAAAGCCTCTGTTACCAGCTATTTTGAAGATCAACAGACTTATCGGACCAATGGCAAGCTGCAGAAGCATCCCGAATTTTAACCCTTGAAAAACGGATGTCATTTATGGTCCTTCCTTCTATTACCACATACCCATGTTGTTATTTCTTTCATACGCTATATCTGTGGCAGAACCGTGTCCCGGATGAACTTTAATATTGCCGTCCAGCTTCATCAGCTTATTTAAGGATTTCACCAGGAGATCATGGTCTCCGGCGCCAAGATCCGTCCGGCCCACGCCAAGTCTGAAAAGAGTATCTCCGGAGAACAGCTCGTCCCCTACCCTGATGCACATACTTCCCGGTGTATGTCCCGGAGTGTGCAGCACCTCCAGCTTCAAACCGCCAACCTCCAATATATCGCCATCGTTCACGCACATATCGGCAGCACGGAAACCGGTATTGCGTCCAAACATGGCAGCGCAGTTCAGAAAAGGATTTTCAAGCAGCGGGACATCGTCAGTATGTACGACAACCTTACCACCGCTGATGCTTTGCAATTTTTCCATGCTAATAATATGGTCGATATGAGCATGGGTCAGTATGATATACTTCAGGGTGAGCTGTTGTGCTGAAAGAACCTGTTTTACCTCCTCCGCCGCCACACCCGGATCAATCACAGCAGCTTCTCCGCCTTCCGCAATGATGTAGCAGTTTGAAGAGAGCAATCCTGTTGTAAATTGTTTAAAGAACATATCCGCGTACCTGCCTATCTTAAAATTTCATTTATTGCCTGTCGTTTGTCGTTGGCCTCGTT
>JAEWQC010000075.1 GCA_023399355.1 Bacillota bacterium
GGCACTATAAAAAGGGTTCGGCTGCACCAACGGTTTGGCGGGAATCATTTACGGTCGGAACAGATTCGCAATCGTGGCGACTGTTCCTAAAATGCGCGTCCTGCGCATTTTACCGCAAATGGTTCCCTCCAAACCGGGTGCAGCTTGAACCCTTTAAACACACACTATTGTCTCTGAAGCTGATCCAAAGTCCTTTTTGGTCATCCTAATACTCTCACTTTCACTTCAATACAACTCCCAATATAGCTCCTGTAACTCCAGATACAACACCAAAGGCACCTCAAAAAACACCCCAAAAGGCACCTCAAAGACACGCATAAAGCGCTTTTAAGTGTTTGAAAAAGTTTCACAAATGTACCCGATTCAAAGGCAGCCTTAAGCGGTGTGCTTTTTGCCGCTTAAGGCTGCCTTTGAGTCGTTGGTACATTGTAAAACTTTTTCATAGTGCCCTGACAGGCCCCACGCCGCCGAGTGGCGCCCTTTGGCCACTTTCCGGCGGTGGAAAGTGGCGAACTTCTTTTAAACTACATAAAAAACCGGGATCAATGCTTTTAAATATAAAGCAGGAACTTTCCTCTTTGAAGCTCTGCAAGACTGCTGCGCATACTTAAACTATCATTTGAAATACAACTATTTCAACTGTTACGCATACTAAAATACCAGTCAAGGCAATTATCGCCTTGGCTGGTTTCATCAGCAAACTAATAGGATATTAACCTATTTTAAATATTTTAATGGCATCCTCCAGTTTTTTAGCATCTTCTTCCAATGTAATTGCCGACTCCTGCAAACGTTCTACAGAATCTATCTGGTTCTGGGCTGTTGCATTCACTTCCTCCGAAGATGCTGACGTTTGTTCCGTAATAGCGGATATATTCTGAATTGCATTTAATGTATCATCTTTAGCCGTTTCAATAGTTTTCAGCCGTTTAAGAATATCGTTTAAATTACTGGCCAGATTATTTACATGACTGCTGATATTATCAAATGCCTTTACAGTCTTGGCCAGGGCTTCTGTTTGCGATGCTACTATGCTTTCCGCCCTCTCAGCCGTACTCACGGTTTCATTGTTCTGCTTATCGATATCTTTTACGGTATTTTGTATTTGCTTTGCAGCATTTACGCTTTGATCAGCCAATTTCCTGATTTCATCTGCGACCACTGCAAATCCGCGACCGGCTTCACCTGCTCTTGCTGCTTCTATGGAAGCATTCAAGGAGAGCAGATTTGTTTGAGATGCGATACTATCAATTATATTAACAAAGCCTTCAATTTTTTTGGATCGGGTTCCAAATTCCTGAATCTTCCGAATAACATCCTGCGTTATTTCGGAGGTCGCCTTTGACTTGTTATTTAATTCATCGATAATATGCAATCCTTCACGTGATACCGTCTGGGTATCATTTGCAATCTGCTCAATTTCGTTTGTGTTATTATATACCTGATTAATCTGCTCTGAAAGGCTCGACATTTGGACCAGACAATGCTCGGTATCTCCTGCTTGTTGAATAATCCCCTGTCCGATTTCATCTATTGTTCTTGATATCCCCCTGGTCGCATCCAACAGATCCCCTGCAGTATTTTTCAGGCTCAATGCAGAACCGCTGACAGTTCCGCCTACCTCTTGTACTTCTCCAATCAAGGTACGCATATGTTCCATCATATCAGATATCCCATTTGACAATGTCAAAAATTCATCTTTTCTCTTTGTATCGAATTTCACAGTTAAATCGCCTTTGGATACCTGGGAAATCGATTTCTTCAAAGCATTGATCGTTCTGCTTATTCCACCGGCAATTAGAAATACTACAAATATGGCGATAATACATGCGATGGTTACGAATGCAAAACTCAACATTTTAATGTTTTTCACCCTATCAATAATAGTACTTTTGGGAATCAGGGCACAAACTGTCCCATTTACATTCTTGAATTTACTATAGATGAATAAATAATCTGCTCCGTTATATTTTTCATAAGAATAACCACTTAGATTTTCCTTTTCCAAGGCTGTCTTGTAACAGGATAACCCTGTGAATATTCTTGTCGAGTCTGTATTTGTTAAGGTTTCCCTTCCATCCGCTGCAACAAATCCTAAAATACTGCCTTTTCCCATATCATATTCCGAGAACATATCCTTAATTTGTTTGGTTGAAACATCAAAGATAACATAACCCTGACCATTACTCATTTTTCTGATGATAGAAGTTGCATAGATGTCTTTATTATAGACTTCAGTTCCTTTTGGCATCACCTGATCCAATTCGGAATGTTCCCCTCGCCAAAAATATTGAACTTTCTTTTCTTTAAATTCCTTACCGATATCCGATTTTGTGATCGAATCGTATAAATTGCTGTTAATTTCACCCAGAGTGGATATTCCAAGCCCGTTCTTGCCGATCAAATGGATTTCAGAGATAAAGCTATTGGCAGAGGTGGTAAGAGCTATTCGATCTTTTATATCCGCATATGATTTAGGACTACCTGTGGCCTCTTCAGCACTTAAATTAAAAAAGTCCTTAAAATTAATGTCGAGCGTCAGCTCCAAAGATGACTTTTCTATCATGCTAAAGCCTAAATTCATATACTTGCCCACTGCATCCATCGTGTCGGATGCGCTGGCTTCGTAATTACCAATAAGGGCTTTTTCCGATTTTGTATAGGATACGATGCCAAAGACTGCCAGAAAAACAATTGGAATTAACAGTCCTATAAAAAGTTGAAATTTAATGCTTTGAAATTTACTCCGGAATTGTTTTAGATGCCTGATATCAATATGCTCTTTCAGAACTCCAACAAGTTTAACAGCACTACTGTTCTCGTTTAACCTCTTCATGGCATCCTCCATTTTCTCTCAAAACAGTACTTATACTCAATTAGAATCAGTCCACTTATATTATGTCAAGGCATCTATACCCATTTTATGATATTTTTAATATTATTTTGTTTCGTTTATTCAAAATACCTCATTTATTTTTCAATATATTTGTTAAAAAATGATTTCCTACTTCTATTATAGAATCAATTTTGTCCTCTTTCAATCACAATTTTACAAATTACTGTGATATATTTATAATTTTCTACAATAAGTTCCTGTTTACGTGTTGAAATGAGTTTTTTCGACCCGCAGCCATTGACAAAAAGCAGGAATGCCTAAGCGTAATGCTCAAAATTGGTTACTGATTGAGAATTTTTGCTATTTATCCTTCCCATACTGAAGGCCTGACTTAATAATACCGGCAATTCCTTACCAAGATAGACGCCGCCAGCTTTTACATGGAGATTTTTATTAATGATTGCATACGCTTTTTATGCAATTAAGATTTATTTGCCTGATGGTAAATGAGGTCAAGCCATTTCTGTCTGCCGGCAGGTGCGCTGTTTTTAACACCAGCCAGCATTGTTCTTTTCACTTGCTTTATGCCGCAATAATTCAGAATTGCATCTTTGATTATTTTCCATTCAATGCTCTTTCTGAATAGTTTCACAAACCAGGAAGGAGAGTCAATCGTATAAATCACCCAGGCTGATTTATCAGCAAATAAACCCCGGGGTCTATTTTCCTTCGAGGTATAGGCAAAACCGGAAACAAACACCCTGTCAAAGAATCCCTTTAATATTGCAGGCACCCCATACCACCAGACCGGGTATATGAAAATCAGATGATCAGCCTTCATAACAAGCTCCCTGTATCCGGCTGTTTCCGCATCGTCTGCCAGGTCGCTTTTTTTAATCTGTAAATTATATACAAGGACCGGATTGAAGTGATCCTCATATAAATCAATTACTTCAAAAGGATGATTGCCGTCCTTCAGTCCTTTCTTTACCTGTTCAAAAATAGCATGATTAAAGCTTGTCGGATTCGGATGTGCATAAATAATCAACGTGTTCACAAATCATCTCTCCTATCTGTTTTCTACAATAAATATTTGATCCTGTCCTTGCATCCAACAAGGGCAATTTCCAAAATCCCAAGCAACTAAAGCGTTTTGGGGGCCTTACGTCGAGCGAGGGCTTTGCCGCTTGGCTTTCCATCGACCTGCTTCCGGAGCAGTGCGATGAACTCCTGTACGGGAGTCCCTTCCAGCGAATGATCGATAGAGGCATAAACTCTTTCTTCAATAAGGATGATATCCGATACTAAATTCCGGCCTTTCTGTGTCAGGGTCAATTTCACCTTTCGGGAATCTTCTTCGGATTGTCTTTGTTCAATAAGTCCAGCTGCGGCCATACGATTAACCAGGCGGCTCGGGCTGCCTGTTTCACAAACCAAGAGCGCCCCAAGCTCAATCAGGGATAGTGGTTCGTAGTCGTAGAGCACACGCAGAACTTCACTCTGAGAGGTGGTAAGTCCCAATGGCTGCAGCAGTTCGGTGAATGTTCTGCTTCCCTCACGTTGTGCAGCCAAAATAAGATAACGCAATTCTTCTGCCGGTTTCATGAAAAATCTCCTTTCTATTGGTACTAAACAGCATCCTGCTTTTGATCGGGTAATAATACTTACTTTTTATAGATCAATGACATATCATCATTGCTATGTCATTGATGATATGTCATTGATTTAGTTTTGTCAAGTACTTTCAAAGATATGATGTTTTTTTGCAGAACATCCTATTGGTGATAAAAATTTGACGACATCTATCAAACCTCAGTGTTTTAACTGTTTTAACCCTTAATCACGCTGCTTTCTAAAATGCAGATATGATAATATGCAAACAGGAACAAAATAGGCACACCAAAATTCCAGCAGATTCTCAATACCCTGATGTGTCCGTTCTGCATCATTTGTTTTGATTGAGGCGTTGTTCCGTACGACATCCATGCTCCGCGCCACGCACCGCAAGTCTTTGAACGTAACATAAGGATTCCTGTATCTTTTTTTGCTGCCTGCCTTTTCTCCATTTTAAGTGTAAAGGATTTCTTGATATATTGTAAAATTTTTGATAATATTTTAATGTTTCTTAGTCTACAAGCATATATGTTTATAAAGACAGCCTGGTTGAATTTTTTATCTTATGATCTATTTAGAAAATGGAGGCAATATGAACATTATCCTGCAAACAAATGACGGCAGCCATTATATATGTGCTGAAAACGGCGGTGGTACTACCATTACAGCCAACCGTGCAAATGCCCATGAGTGGGAAACCTTCGAGGTAATTGATTCGTTGAACTACGGCGGCAGAATATCGCTCAGAACAAACGATGGAATTCATTATCTTTGCGCCGAAAACGGCGGTGGTTCCATCCTTGCAGCCAACCGCACGGATGCCAGCGAATGGGAAACTTTCCGCATCATCGGCCCAAATGGCAAGGCAGATGGTACACCCGTACAAAACACGGATAAAATAGCTCTTCAAACCTATGATGGCAGCCATTATATAAGCGCTGAAAATGGCGGCGGCGCAAATCTTGCTGCCAATTCTGAGGATGCCCATGAGTGGGAGACCTTTACCGTTTATATAACACAAACCGAAGTTTCTCTTCCGACCATTTCGCTTAAGACCTATGACGGCCTTCATTATCTTTGCGCCGAAAATGGCGGCGGTACCACCCTTGTTGCCAACAGGGCGGATGCCCATGAGTGGGAAACCCTGGAGGTGGACGGTCCATTGGTATATGGGGGCAGCATTTCTCTCAGAACCTATGACGGTATCCATTATCTTTGTGCCGAAAACGGCGGTGGTACTACTCTTGCTGCCGACCGTACAGATGCCCGCGAATGGGAAACCTTTCGTATCATCGGCCCCAATGGCAAAGCAGATGGTACTTCTGTTCAAAATGGTGATAAAATCTCTCTTCAAACCTATGATGGCACTCACTATATGTGTGCTGAAAACGGTGGTGGTACCACTCTTATTGCTGACCGCACAAGTCCCGGTGAATGGGAAACGTTTACGGTCAGTCTATCAGGGACTGTAATGCGCCATCTGGAAATAACGTTTCAAACTAATGACGGCACCCATTACCTGTGCGCTGAAAACGGCGGAGGAACCACCCTCGTTGCTGACCGCACAAGCGCTGGTGTATGGGAAACCTTCACGGTTGTCGGCTCATTGGTATACGGCGGCAAAATTTCGTTCAGGACCTATGATGGTCTTCACTTTCTGAGTGCAGAAAGCGGCGGCGGTATGACTCTTACTGCCGGCCGTAAAGATGTCCGTGAATGGGAGACCTTTCGCATCATCGGCCCCAATGGCAAAGCAGACGGTACTCCTGTGCAAACCGGAGATAAAATCTCTCTTCAAACTTACGACGGCAGTCATTATGTGTCTGCTGAAAACGGAGGCGGCACCACCCTTATTGCCGACCGGACAGATGCCCGTGAGTGGGAAACCTTCACCATCCGCCTCAAATATACTTCTGCAATTTTACCTGCCTTGAGAATTATCCATATTTCAGATACTCATTGTACCTCGTCTGATCGCACGCTTGACTTTGTAAACGGTCAACTGGTCGAGGATTATCAGAACAGCGAAATAAAAACCAATGACATCGCCAATTTTCTTATCAATAATAAAGCAAATCTGGGCACAAAAACGATAGTTTTAACCGGTGATCTCACTGACAGTGGAGATGATCAGGATTTTACCCATGAAAAGCGAGGGGTGCTTCAGTTCATACAAAAATTAACTGCAGCAGGTTTTGAAATATTTTCAGTTCCGGGCAATCATGACTACAACTTCGAAGGGAACAAATTTTCAACAACAGACGCGGAATCGCGCCGCAACAGATTCATTCTGCATATTACCCCGCAATACGCCATACAACCGAAATATCCGCATATAGAGGATATCACGGACAGTACCGGTATAAAAACCGGGCGTATTATTCTGCTGGATTCCATGCAGGAGGAATTGGACGGGAATACCGACAACAGCCTTGCCCAGGGAACATTGGGAGATAAGCAGCTATATGGCGATGGCAAAATAAAGGGACTAAAAGCTGCAGTTGAGGAATATCAGAACGACCGGAAAAACGGGAAAAAACTTATCGTTGCTCTTCATCATTCTCCTTTTAGTACGGGCGAAGACGGTTGGTTGTCCGACCGTGACAAGTTTCTGGATATCCTTTATGATAAAAGTAAAAATGTATCTCTTGTTGATTCCCTGCTGTTCGGTCATACGACCCCACCAAATGTGTACCAGGAGGACTTTCCTACTGAAGAAAATCAATTAAGAATGCCGGTAAATTCTATAAACTGTGAAAACCTGGAAAAAATGAATACAACCTATCCCGTTACAGTGCTGGATCTGACACGTCACCAGAAAAAAGTGTTTTACACCGATACCTCAACATGGGAACCGGTTTCCGATTGTACTGCGCACACGTCCGGCTGCGCTGCCGAGGCTTGCGGAGAAAAAATCGGGGCATGTCTCCCTGTAACCTGCGAAGCCCAGGCAGTCGGCTGTGCTGCCGAGGCATGCGGCGGCAAAGTCAACGGCTGTGTATCGGATGGCTGTGCTGCTCAAGCAAATGGCTGTGCTGCTCATGCCTGTGCTGCTGATGCCGACATTTGCGCAGCGCAAGGCTGCGCCGGAAACGCAGGATGCGGTATCGATGCGTGCCCGGCAAATTTGGGCGTTTATGCGGCACAGGGTTGTGCCGGAAAAGCCTGTGCCGTTGATGTATCCGCTCCCTGCGCAGCGGACGGCCAGGTTGGTCCCTGTGCAGTGGATATACCGTACTGCCCGTTTGTACTATAATCAGACGCACTCTGTTATGTCGATCCGCTAACCGGATCAAAGATGAAAGAAATGGATTTGTAAATTAAGAAACAGGTTCATTATAAATTACATTTATTAAATGAGGTCGATCATGAAGATACAGTCGGCAGATACCGCTTTGGACCCCCAGGCCCACATTTACCAGACAAAATCCGGACCAGACTCACGGTATGTTTATTCACGATTCAATGTTGTGGTTGATAGCGGAGATGGAAGAAATGTAATTTATAATTCGGCAAGCCATATTCTATCCGTACTTAGTCCTGATGAAACAAAATTCTATTTTGAAATGCCGCATAAGACTGGGCAGGAACTTTCACCGGATGAGCACGGAATATTGGATCATTTATTAATTAATAACTTTGCAGTACCGGCAGATATTGACGAATTGGATCCGGTCCGGGAACGCTATATGCAGCACCGTACTTCTGCTGAGGGTTTGACATTGACCATTGCGCCGACTCTGAACTGCAATTTCAACTGCCGCTATTGCTATCAGGGAATCGACAAGGATCAGCTTGTAATGTCCCCCCGGACGCAGGAAAAGACCATCAGCTATATTCAGCAACTCACACAACCCGGATCCGGCATAAAAAGTCTCAGTATGACCTGGTTCGGCGGAGAACCCTTATTAGGCTTGTCCGCCGTCAAATATATCTCCGACAGGATTATAGCCTGGTGTGACCGGCGGAAGCTCGGTTATTCCGCAATGATGATTACCAATGGTTACCTTTTGAATTTAAAAACAATTGGAGAATTGTATGTCCGAAAAGTCCGGACAATTCAGGTTACATTGGATGGGGATCGGGAAATGCACAATCGCATCCGGTACCTCAAGCATGCTGAATCCCCGACTTTCGACCATATCGTTGAAAACATAAAGTTGTATTCAAAAGAATATCCCATTCAAACCAACATCCGGGTAAACCTTGATCAGAATAATGCCGGCTCTGCCGATAAATTGATCGAGCAGTTGGCAGAGGCTGGTCTGGGGCATAAAAACATCAGTATTTATTTTGCTCCTATTGTCTCCTCAACCACCGCATGCCGCTCTGTTTGCGACGATACCCTGGATTTGCAGCAGTATGCAGAGATTGAATATGCTTTGTTTCTAGCCTGCGAACAGGCCGGTTTTGTCAAAGCAAGCCTGCCGCCGCGCTTCATGAGTGTCTGCGGAGCAGCAAAGCAACATGGCTCGGTTATTGTGGCTAACGGAGATATTCATAAATGCTGGGAAACTGTATCCTTCTCAAACCGGCGGACTGGACATCTCAGTCATGCATCGTCACCCGACGACATGGCTAATGATGCCCTGTGGAACGACTTTAACCCATTCAATATCCCGGAATGCAGAAATTGTGAAATTCTTCCCAATTGCGCAGGCTTTTGCGCGTATAAGTTTATTTACAACAGTGAGTTTGCAGGCAAGTCAGGACATTTGCCATGTCCAAGCCTGAAATTCAATATCCGCAATAAAGTACTGCACTATGCAAAAAGCCATCAGATGTTGTAGAATGTGGCTCAGACCGTGATGAAGGTTAATAACATTCCTGGAGGTAATCGCTGCTATGCAAAGCACGAGTTTTTCACACATACACGGCTATACGAACAGCTCGCTGGACAACTCCATCCGTGCCTTTCTGACCAATGGGCAAGTCGCTGCCTTTTCGTTTACGCCCCAAGGTGTTAAGGGTCATCTTCGGGGACAGGAGCTGATTCTTCCTCAACAATTGCGCCACATTGCCAACGCGTCAAGCTTGACGGCATTTTTAAAAACCTGCCGGCTAAGTGTTGACAATCGGCTGCTGCTGTTGCACCCTCGCAGGTAGACCTGCGAAAGCTTTCCGGAGAATGCAGGGCGAAAGTCCCGGGGATTAGTAAAGACTTGCCTTTCGCTATAAAGTAGCTACTTATCCTTCTCTTCCTCTAGAAATTCTTCCATCTGTTGTTTTGTTTTTGTAGACAATGCATCTTCTAGATAATTACGATTTATTGGCTGTTTTTTCTGATAGGCCTGAAGAACTTCTTCATTTGTCCTTTCCATTTCTTCCTTCAGCTCTCTGGCAGACAATAAGGCACAGCCTGAACCCCTGATAATAACCTGCTGCAAGCCATCTGAAGTTGCAACTGTGATATCATACTTTTCCTGATTGTCATGGGCAAATCTTTCAATAAAATGGTCTGCCGTTTGTGCCTCCCGGGTATACACCACATGAATGTTTTCGTATTCGAATGCTTCCTCCTGATGCCCCTGGACGCGATAGGCATCAAAAACAGCGATTATCCTGCATTTTCGAATACCCTGATATTTACTGAGCTCATCAAGCAGTTTTAATCGTGCACCCTCCATGTTCTCTTCTGCAAGCTCTTTTAAATCAAGCCATGCAAATATAACGTTATAACCGTCTACAAGAAGATACTCCTCTTTGGCTTCTTTCAATCTGCCAGTATAGACTGTTGGGTTATAATAACTTTCTACGATTGTTTTTCGTTTTTGCCAACCGGATTTTTTCCCTTGATTCGCATAATAGGTCCGTTGAAAGATTCTTTCGACCTCCTCCGGTTCAATCCACTTTTCCTCTGTATGGGAAGATTTGTTTTCTGCTTCTTCCAATAAACCATCTTTTTTTTGAAAGCAGCTTTCTACATGCATATGGTTCTTCACTTCATCCCAGTTCACCAAAAAGCTGGTGCCATTTGCACAAAATACCGACCCTGTTGGATTCCCCAAGTCTCTTTCCGAATCGTAGCCCATCCTTTCCATGACCTCTTCGGTATTATGACAGGGTTCGTACCCCTTCAGGCTGCAAAAGAGCCTGCCAAGTCCCTTGGTATAGGAAGTCACCTCTTTCTGGTAATTCATCATGGTAACAACAGGAGCGCTTCCTGCTAGAACTGCCGTTTCATCTTCCATTCGCAAAATCCGGCATGTCCCATACATTTTCTCAATATCAGTCATCGCACGCCCTACCATTTTCTCCGGCAGTTCCAGATGAAAGGCATAGTATGGTTCCAGCAATATGGATTCCGCTTCCTTCAAGCCCTGTCGAACTGCACGCCAGGCAGCCTCTCTGAAGTCGCCGCCTTCCGTATGCTTGATATGCGCCCGGCCTGACACTAAAGTAATTGTCATATCCGTAATTGCCGATCCTGTAAGAACCCCTTTATGAACCTTTTCTTCAAGATGAGACAATATCAAGTTTTTCCAGCTTTTACCCAGGATATCCTCGCTGCAATCCGCTTTAAACTGAAGGCCGCTTCTCCGCTCCCCCGGTTCCAGCAACAGGTGAACCTCCGCATAATGCCGCAAGGGCTCGAAGTGCCCTACCCCTTCTACGATATTTGCAATCGTCTCTTTAAAAACAATCCGGCCGCAATCGAAGGATACTCCAACACCGAACCGGCTTTGTATCATACTTTGCAGTATTTCAATCTGTACCTCGCCCATCATCCTGACCTGGATTTCTTTAAGCTGCTCATTCCAAACGATGTGAAGCTCCGGGTCTTCTTCTTCGATTTGGCGCAGTTTCGGAAGCATCCCTCTCGGGTCACAGCCTTCCGGCAACATGATCTGATAGGACAATACCGGTTCCAATACGGGTGTGTTTGAAGCTTCTTCCCCTCCCAAACCCTCTCCCGGTCTTGTTTGACTCAGTCCCGTTACTGCACATACGGAACCTGCTTCCGCCTCATTCACCGCTTCAAATTTCTGTCCTGAATAGAACCGGATCTGATTGACCTTTTCTTCCCAGACACCATTGGTCAAAATATCTCTTACCTTGAGGCTTCCGCCGGTAATTTTCATATAGGTAAGGCGGTTCCCCTGCTCGTCCCTGCCGATTTTATATATTTTAGCTCCAAATTCATCCGGATAGGAAGGAATCGCGGCATACTTCACAATTCCCTGCATAAATGCCTCAACCCCATCCAGTTTTAAAGCTGCTCCAAAAAAGCACGGAAATACCTTTCGTTCCCTGATCGCTTCTTGTAGCAGTGGGATTTCAACCTGTCCTGTTTTCAGGCAGGCTTCCATCAATGCTTCATCACACATGGCCAATTGGTCGCAAAAGTCCTCTGTCTCACCTTGTCCAAATTCAATGCAGCTGTCCCCCAACTGTTTTTTTAATTGCTTCATTATGTTTTCTTTATCCGTCCCATTTTGATCCATTTTATTGACGAATACAAAAACCGGTATCCGATAGATGTCCAGCAAACGCCATAAGGTTTTCGTATGCCCCTGAACGCCATCTGCTCCGCTTATCACTAAAATGGCATAGTCCAGTACCTGAAGTGTTCTCTCCATTTCAGTTGAAAAATCCGCATGACCCGGGGTATCCAATAAGGTGATCTGCGTATCAGCCACTTTAAGCACGGCCTGTTTGGAGAAAATCGTAATCCCTCTTGCTCTTTCCAGTTCATAGTTATCCAAATAGGCGTCCTTATTGTCCACCCTTCCCAATTTTCGTATTTTGCCGCTCAGATAAAGAAAGCTCTCTGACAGAGTTGTCTTACCTGCATCTACGTGTGCCAATATTCCAATGACCAAATTTTTCATTATCCGTGTTAAATCCTTTACCTGTCGATAGATATATCATACCAGTAAGTCGGAAATCTAACAAATCACATGTTATGACCTATCGGCAACAAAGTTGGGAACAGAATGCCTGTCTTTGTTGAAGTATTTCTATAATGGGTCAAATTGAGATTTGAAAAAGAAGATGCCACGCTGTATAATCTGAAATGTGAGCTGCCTGCCAGTAACCACAAATCAATACATATGAGACACCTGATATGAAATAGGCCTGTATAGTGACAGAATGCTTTCCAAATACTCGACATTTAAAGGTGACCTCCTTAGTTGAAGGGATAGACCACATGACAAATATTGCGGAGGAGTAAATGAAAAGGTTTATATGGATTAAACAATTATTTGGTCACAGATATTTCAACAGGATATTTTACTTGTCAATTTTTTCTTTAATATTGTTGGTAATACTTGCAACATTGGCTTTTTACATATATATAGATAGCAGCGTCAGCAAAAATACCTATAAAAATGATATGAAGATGTTGATGCAGATAAAGAAGAATTATGAAAACACCAATAAATTGATAATCAATTTTTGCACAAGAGTTTTCTATGACCCCTCTGCCACTAAAGTCATGCAAAGTCAACCTGATGAATTGAGCTGGGGGGAAATAGCAGCAGAGTTGAAGAATATTTCTATTGATATGAAGAGTTTCGAGCCTTACATCCATTCCGTCTATATTTACAATAATTCTTGTAAAACCTACTACTCCGCTTTCACAAATTACGAATCAGAAGTAAATGATGTTTATCTGGGAAAAGCAATCCTCCAGTATGATCATATGCCAAAACTGATGCCGGTTTTACGAAAAATTAAAACCAACAATCCTAAAACAATAGAATATGAGGACGTGCTTTCCTATTTCTATTATGATACCGTGGATGAAAGTAACCGTTTTAACGGATGTGTTATCGTAAATATTGAACCGGAATGGCTTTTGGATAACCTTAACAGTATGAATTCCGACGATAATGGGCGCTTTCTCTTAATGGCGTCCAATCGTAAGTTTTTCAATGTAGACGACAGTACATCCCATGAATATCTCGATGATCTGACTGTTGTATATTATCGGACAGTCATGGATAAAATTAAAAATGGAATTACATCAGATATGATTCCCTGTTCAATTGACGGGGAAAGAAGCATTCTCTCCTACATATATTTAAAAAATGAAGATTTTATTTTATACAAAATTCAAACATATGATAATGTATATGCAGGTGTAAAGAATATAAAAATAACCTTCCTGATCATTTCTGCTTCTATCATCATTATAGCATTGTTTTTTGCCTTTTTTATGGCAGAAAACATCTATAAGCCATTTCAAAAACTTCTAAAGAGTATTAGCAGTTACACCGGCAATAATGATAGTTACATACATAAGGATGAATTGAGCTTTTTGGAGGATTCATACATACGCAGTGTAAATGAGATACATCTTTTAAAGAAAGAAATTGATTCAACTGATCTTATAAAGTACAAGTATTATTTGACCCAGCTGCTTGTCAATAGTGATACGATGACAAACAATGAAATTATGGACATCAGCAATTCCGGATTATTTAATGTAAATATAAGGGACGTACTTTCACTAATCATATTAAAACTGGATTCAGCATCTTCGGATAATCCTGCTGTGCAAAGTATAAACGACTGGATTAGAAATAATTTCAGTGAAGCTTTAAGCAACATCTATGTCAATGATATTGTCTATCTTGAAAACAATTATATTGTTGCTATTATTAATGCAGGGAATAGTAGAAATAACGGTAATGATAATGAGGTATTGTATCAGATTTTAGTTAACATGCAACAAAAAACCCATATTAGTTATGGTATTTCTTTTGCTGCTATCATTAGTGATCCCATCTGTTTAATCCATAAATTATCGGAAACCTATGCTCTGTTGCAACGTTATCTGTCTTACAGCTATATTTATGGTAATACAGCTATAATTACAACTGAATTGATTAAAGAAAACTTGAGTAATTCTACCTTGAACTATCCTTTTTTAGAGGAGCAAAAACTTGTTGCCGGAATCAAGGAGCAAAAATTTGATGCAGTGACGACCCATCTGGATGATATCATTAAAAAGCTTAGGAAGATGAGCTATAATAATATTACAATTTCACTGATGAATTTATGCAACACCATAAATGTTACAATTAATGAGGTCAATATAGCCAATTCCAGATCGCATACCATGGATATGTTCGACATCAATCCGGTGGATTACCATACAATTGATGAGTTCCAATCAGTTCTGCAGGATTTTATCAAAAACAGTCTTACTGATAGCAGTGCTACTACCAAATATAACAGAAATATTAAAGCGGCCAAAAATATAATCTATAATGAGTATACAGATCCGAATTTGAGTCTGGTCAACATAGCTGAAAGAATAAAAATTTCACCGAACTATCTTAATTTCTCCTTCAATAGTATATGTGGCTGTTCTGTATCGGATTTTATTACAGACTACAGATTGATTAAAGCTGCGGAACTTTTAGAGATATCGGATGACAGCATCACTTCAATTATGAATACTGTGGGTATACTGAATGAAAGCACATTTTACAGGCGTTTCAAGCTGAAATTCAATACAACGCCCAAAAATTATCTAGCCGACCGATTATATGAAAAGGTGATTAAAAACGACTGATCCTATGAAAAGTTATGAAAGTTATGAATTTCATCAATATCCTTTCTCAGAGATCTTAATGAATAAAATTCATACTTTTTCTATTTTTTAATAGTTTTATTTCATGGGGGCATCGTATATTATCAGACTGTGAGAAAGCTCAAGAGAAAGGAATTATTTCATTAGTTTCTGCAAAGGATTTGCCTTACTAAAACATTGCTTTTAAGGAATTGAAAATGGGGTATCTTATGAAAATATTGAAGGAATCGCTGGGTCTTGTAATTGTTGTTTCTATATTACTTGTCATTGCAGCATGTGGTACCACCTCGGGGAACCAGACAATCGGGACAAGTGATTCAACCGTTGCATCCGGAAGTACCCAAAGCAATGCCGCCGATAATCGATGGAAGCCAACAGCCGATTACTCGAAAAAAGTCAGTTTGACTCTGGCGACTCCGCAGGTAGTTGATGGATACGATTATACCGCCGGTGATGGTTTTGCCAAATTCTATTCCGATAAATTCAATTATGACATAGCGGTAACATCTATAGCAATGGACAGCTGGGATGAAAGACTTCGCACCTGGATCAACTCAGGGGATATGCCTGATATCTGTATATATGACTATAAACCTATTGACGCCGCCGGTTATGTTAAGCAGGATCTACTTAAAAGGCTTCCTGATAAATGGAAGATCCGCTGGCCAAATCTTGCGAAAGTTTTTGATAAAACGGCACTCGGACCGCAGATGGAAAGCAGGTTCAACGGCACTTATTTCCTTCCGAGAGCTCGTTATATGAATAATCTGCCGGGAGATCCATTACCGGATCATTTTTCTTTCTATATGCGTAAGGACTGGGCGCAAGCTGTCGGTTTCCCTGTCAAGAGCACCTATACGGCATCGGAGATCATTCGATTCGGCAGGCTTATTATGGAAAAAGACCCCGGAAAGACAGGTGACAGGCTCATCCCGATTTCTGAAAGTACCGCAAGTGCAGTCAGGTTATTTGTTCAAAGCAACAGTACACATTACAATTCCTTTTACAAAGATAAGGACGGAAAGTATAAATGGGGTGCAGCTTCAGAGGATACTCTGAAAGGTCTGAAGCTGTTTAAAGAAGCTTATACGTCCAAAGTCCTCAATCAGCAATTTTACACCGTTAAGACGGATCAGGAACTTGAGCATTTCTTTTCTCAAGGTGTAACAGGTGGATGCTATGCAGCTGCTGCGACGCCATTTTTATGTTACGTTTTTGACAATTTCTTCAAAAAAAGCTCTGAGAAAGGTGCTAAAGAATATGTCAACATGGCAACCATTTTAGGCGAGGATAATTATTACCATCAGGAAGACCTCATCAATTTCTGGGGAGCAACCATCTTTAATCCTGATATTGATGATAATAAATTTGAGCGTTACATGGATATGCTCGATTATAACTGCACATCTGAAGGCATGCTGCAAACAAATATCGGTTTCAAGGACGTAGATTGGACCTATGATAGCAATGGCGGGTACAAATTGATCCTACCGGCAGACCAGGCTGTCTCTGGTACCACAGGGAAATATCCATCCCTGGGGTCGCATACTATAGGCGTTACCATTCTATCCGATGATTTTGCTTTTGATAATCCGAATTTCACCAAAGAATCTAGAATGCTTTCAAAGAAGCTTTATGCCGAGAGATGCAAAATCGCTACTCCTGACACATTTACAAAAGTCGACTGGGATTTGTACTGCTATGACT